>JAGOTL010000022.1 GCA_018061805.1 Candidatus Babeliales bacterium | reverse complement strand
AGAGACTGTTGGTAGAGTTAACGAAGATATGATTAGAAAATACATTCAAAATCAATAAGCAGCGCTAGAGAAATATCTTCGTAGCACTGCTTATAAGCGGTGGCTTTTAAGCCACCCGAGATTTACTTCTTTTGATTTTTAGATTTACAATCCGGTTGTCATTGTATTTTCAATATCTTGCGGACCCTTCAGGCCCCGCCATTTGTCTGAAACAAATTACGGGCAGGCGTGGTCTTGGCCTTTAAGTGGTTTTGCCACCACTTAAAAAACGGGCATCTAGGGAGGTATCCTTAGATATCCTCGAAGGCTATCTCATACAATTTACTAAATATTTTTTCCTACCAAAAAAATATTTCATACGTAAATCGTAACGGATAGCTGGTCGACTATTTTTTATAAATAGTTGGCGATGTTATTTTGTGACATCCGTTTGCGTATTGCGCTTTGCTTCTTTACTTCGAAATGGACACAAAGATACATAGAAAAAGATAATCCTTTACTAAAAGGATCCTATTCTTCTTTTATTTTATATTTCTGCGTTTTTGCGTTAAAGATTTTTGTTTTAATTTTTTAATATTGAGTTTGAGTTTATCCATAGTTGTGATTATTTTTTGATAATCGTTATATTTTAAAATGACTGTATCTATTTTGTCATGTTTATTTTTTATACATTTAATAGATATTTTTGGTAATTTAATACTCATAGTTATATTTCCTTTTAATATACATCACCGCGAAGACCAACTTCAATAACGAGTACTATAAGAATATGTTTATGATCTTCGAAAATGATTCTATATTTTCCATCTCTTATTCTATACGTATTATCTTTGCCTTGCATTTTTTTAATATCAAGGTTAGATGAATCAGATTTCAAATTTTGCAATTTTAAACTAATGCTGTGTTGAATTTGTGGGTTAAGTTTTTTGAAATCTTTTTGGGCGGATTTTGAAAATTCAATGGTGTAATTTTTAAACTTATTTTCTTTTACCATGATGTAACAATTCTTTCATTACTTCTTCCAGGGGCACAGTTTTCTCATTTTTTAATGATCGTTCATATGCAATGTTTAAATCATGTAGATCTTCAAGTTTTTCCATGAGAGCGTTAAATTCTTTAAAACTCATTAATATTTCTACATTTTTTTTAGTTTTTTTATCTATGATCATTCTCATGTTAAATTCTTTTTTTTAATTTTTTAGTTTTTATAAGATTAATAATTAAATAAACATATTTGGAGAAAAAATCTAGGGATGTTTTGTCGAATTATAAAAGAGTAAAAATTATTTTTTGCATTTCAAGTAAACCATGTTAGATCATTTTAAATAGTACAATATTTACTTTTAATGAAAGGTTTTACTGTGGAATATAATATCCATCAACAATATGAAATAATTATAATCTTAACGAGAGTTTGGTCATTGCTTTATGCTGATGTATATAATTTAAAAAAAGTGATTAATTATCATTTTTATGATGAGTTATCTTTTAAAAAAACTATGCAAGATGCAGTTAAAGAGTTGGAAAAACGCCTTATTGCTTTGAGAAAATCTATAGAAGATTTATCAGATAGTTTTGGTTTTAACGTTCGATTATTTGTTCCAAGGATTGATAAATCGAAAAGATTGTAATTGTATTGATCATTAAATAAACGAGAGGGTGGCAACAATGTGCCACCCTCTCGTTTATCAGAAGAATAAGAAACGAATTAAAATTGAATACTACCAGAAACACCTGCGTGCCATAGTTGTTTGATCACAGAGTTGTTGTTTGCAAATTCAATACCACCAAAGATTGTAAGTGTTGGTGGGTAGTAATGTTCTGACCATGTGTATGCCATAGCGCCTGTCAGTTTACCGCTGATGACACTTGGAGCGCTTGCGCCTTCAACATCTAAAGCTTCTGTAATTTTTTCAGGAATGCGGTTTTGTGCAAGAGAACCATCTTTGACACCATCGGGTATAACAGTAGGAACAGTGAAAGCACCTGTTGTACCGCTTAAAGACGCAGTATTTTCTGATTGGTTAATTGTTGCAAGTGGTTCACAAAGGTTTGCATATAATGTACTTGTTTGCCCGTTAACAATATATGCACCTACTTGGCGACCAACTACGGCATAACTATTTAAGTTTTGGAATCGTAAGATAACAGTGCTTGGAATATCAAGTGAGATTTTTTCAAAGCTTCTGCCCCATACTTCACCACCTAATTTGAATGTCCAATCATTTTGTATGTAGTTGATCATGGTTGCAAATGAACCTTCAGCAGAGAAGGTTGAAAGCACAGGAAGTGTTGTCAGATCAATGACAGGTGTTAAGTTTTGAGGTTGAATTGGCTGACTGTATATATAATTAGGAGCACCGCTATTAGTGTATACACCACGATAGTATTGTGCAAGCATATATTTTGAACCAGGACCGTTTGCTTTTAAATCAAATGATCGGTACGCAGGTTTGCGGCCAGGCATTAAGTGCAGTACTTCACCTTGCCATGAAATTAGAAGTGTTTTTGATTGTTCTTCATTTTGCCAAGCTTTAGCATAACCAAAAACTTCAGCACCTATACCCCATACACCGCCACGGCCAAAGATCGGTTCAAGCATAAAGTCACCAGTTGGTACAGAACCAGTAGGGCATGTTGCTTTTAGACCAACTGCAAAGCTACCACGGTTGAGTAACCAGTTGTAACCAAAGCAGGCTGCCATATCACCTATTTTGATATCGGTAACACGCGCAGGAGCGATGCGACCTTTACGTAAACGAATTGGGCGATCAATATTACCATTGAGTGATACTGAAGAGTTGTCTTGTGCGCCACCAGGTAGACCACCTGTCCATGCTTCAACCAGTGTTTGGTAACGACGCTCAGGTGTTGGATAGTTTAAGTTTGCGTATTGATAAGTATTATTGGGTGGAGTGGTACTAATTCCATCTGTCATGACATCTTCATTTGACTGAATAGCCATTGTTTCTTTTAAGTTTGGATTCACGCTGATTGCACCAAGCGGAGCAAACAGTTTGAAGTAGAAGCTTGAATCATTTTTTTTGTGTGCGTAGTACAGCATAATATCAGTACCAGCCATTTGGATTTGTGGATTGAGGGTAATTTTTCCACCGATACCATCTTCATTTACAGGAATATTTCCAAATCCGAAGTAGTATGCGTCAACGTCTGCGCGACCATCGTTGCGACCGAATGTTAATTCGTTAGTGCCTGACCATAATGCATATGTTGCAACGTTGTTGCAAGGTTTACAACGGTTAAAATTTTGTGAGTATTCAGATGTTGCACAAAGATACATGTAATGATCTTTGTCATGTTCATAAATAATGTTTGGTTCTTGTATTAATTGGCGTAAGCTTGATGATGAGAACGCACGAAATATCATCGTGTTATGTGAACTGTAACAATCTTTTTTACAAGGCTTTGAGCAAGCTGCTTGCACTACCATTGGTAGCATTGTTATTAAAAATACTTTTAACATATGTGAAAATTTCATAAATCTCCTTTTTTGCATAGATGTACAGATTATACACAATAAATCTGATTATATGTCAATTAAATTTTTTATGTCAATTATAAATTATGGATAGGTAGCTTGTCCTGCAAGGTTGTTGTGGACACAAAGTTGGTTATATAAAAATAAGATGTAAGGTGACAGTCCTGTATCAGTTCGTGCATGCAAGGTACCAACAGCAAAACTTATTTTTTGATTTTCGCTTGTACAGTTGGCTACTACTTTTAAAATATTGGTAAATGTTTGATTGGTAATAAAGATAGCAAATAAGGCAGAAGCACTAGTTCGTAGATTATTTATAAATTCAAGTATGTCGCACGTTGTTGTGCCATCAAGATTTAAAGCAGGTACATCACTAAATCCATTATCAGAACTATTACGAACAATTGATATTGCATGAGCATTTAATTCTGCATTAACATCAATGCGTATGAGTGCTTCAGCTAGGTTAAGACCAAAGCTGATACGAGTATTTTGAATTATAAGAGCGTAAGCATTTATGATGCAATCAATAAATATCGCGCAATTTGCAGCATTGTTTGCGATGTTTTCGGTAAAAATAATATTGTTATTGGTTACGTTGAATGTGTTAGTACTTGCAATGTTTATACTACGTCCTGAGTTGTAGGTGTAATTGGTAAACGTGACATCACCTTGCTGCGCGTTGATCACACAGTTTGATCCCGTCATACTGAAAAAATTAGATGTATTGGAATTTCCATTAAAATAAATATTACCACCGCTTGTGATGGTGATGGTGTTACTGCTGAGCGTTACTGCAGCATTGGTAAATAAATCGTTAGTTGTTGTAAGCGTGGAAGATGCAAGCATGGTTAAATTACCGTTGATTGTGCAAAGATCACCAATTGTTACCGTGCTGCTGCTACCAATAGAAAGAGTACTATTAAATAAAGCATCGTTGGATGTTGTGATAGTAGCACTGGTATCTGTGCTGACAGCAGATTGAGCATAGAAATGTCCATTTATGGTTAAACTGCAGAATGTTTCAATGGTTGCGTCGAGTACATACACATTTCCTCTGACGGTTAGTTGGCTATTTTCGCCAATATCAACGCCATTGAGAATGAGTGACCCAGAGGTAAGGATTAAATCTCCAAAAATAATGACCCTGGTAACCAGTGGATTGCTGGTTAATAGTTCCAAACTTTCACATAAAAGTGTTGATTTTATGGTAAGTGTGTCAATGTTATACGAAAAAATAGTTGAGTTGGTATATGGTGTTGCATCACTGGTGACGGTACCATTTTGAGCTATGGTTACAACGCCAAGTATGAGTGACTGTGTATAAGCACCTGTTTCTCCTGTTTGACCCGTTGCACCTGTTAGCGATGCACCAGTAGCGCCAGTTCTGCCTGTAGCGCCAGTTCTGCCTGTAGCGCCAGTTGCGCCTGTTGCCCCTGTAGCACCGGTAGCGCCCGTAGGACCTGTTGCACCAGTTGCACCCGTGACACCAGTTATGCCTGTTTCACCTGTAGCGCCAGTTGCGCCTGTTTCACCCGTAGCGCCAGTTGCACCGGTAGCACCAGTTGCACCGGTAGCACCAGTTGCACCAGTTGTACCAGTTGCGCCTGTGACACCAGTTATACCTGTTTCGCCTGTAGCGCCAGTTATACCATTAAGTACTGTACCAGTGGTACCAGGCGTTGCACTTGCAGATCCTGCAGGGCTGACAATTGCTGATATGGTCAGTGATTGATATTCGGGTACAGGAACTATCTGAGAAAAGTGTGAAGCGTCATCAGGCTTTAGATAGCGTATGTTAGTGTCTTCTGATGTTTCATCCAAAGCATCCATGGTACTCATGATCAGAGTACATATTGCTATAAGTGAATACAGCTTTTGTATATTCATGATTATCCTTTTTTGGTTGATATCGATTTTAAGGAATAGTAGTAACAACAGTTGGCAGTGTGTGGGTACAACCATTATTTTCTAAAATGAGCACATATGGTACTCCAGCAGTATCATTACGTGCGGTTGTAGGACCACTAAATGTTATTTCTTCGTCTTGGCTGCCACTGCAGGTTGTTGTAATAACGATTTCATCGACAGCAATGCTTCCTGTTTCAATGGCACGGCCATTGGTAGGGTCACTTTGATTGTCAATAAAATACATAATATCTGCAGTCGCGTTTTCAAGAAATAATACGTCTTGTACTGTTGTACCATTGTTGGTGCTGTTATTAATAAAAAAGATTTCATGTGCAGTTAAGGTGCCTTGTACGTTGAGTAAAATTTGTGAGGTATTGACACCAGTGTTTACGGTATTATTTATAAATGTTATGGTGTCTGCGGTGAGCGTGCTGCCGGAATCTATATTTATTAGTCTGGCACTAGCAGTTGCAGTGTTATCTGAAAAATATATATTACGTGTCGTAACAATGCTATTTTGTATTTGTATGGGGTCTATGTTATTGTTGCAGTTTCGAAAATAAATTTCTCCTTGAGGTATTGATAAAGTTGTACTGTTAAGTGATGCAAAGGTAGTGCTAAATAAGTTGGAATATCCTGTTATGGTGCTATTATTAGAACTATTTAGTGACTGATTAGCATATATATCACCATATACGGTAACTGTACCATTATTATTTAGATTGAGAGTTGCTACAATAAGATCTTTGTATACAGTGAGGGTAGAGTTAGTAAATATGTTTATGTTGTTTGTTGTTATAAAACTTCCATATATAGTTAAAACATTATTGCTAGATGCTGTTATTAGGTTAGATGTATTAACACCTCCATAAACAGTTAAGCGTGAAAAGCTAGACATACTAAAGTTATTGCGGGTTATTATATTACCATATACCGTAAGATCGCTATACGTTAAGGCATCTGAACCATCAATATTTGATGCTCCAAATGGTATATATAAATCTCCTTCGATGACTACTCTTGTGATTGTGTTTGTCGTTACATTAAGTGTAATACCGTTTTCGCTATATACACTTGAAGAAATGGTGAGTGTTCCACCTGAAAAATTAATTTTTTGATTTTCTATTGTTTGTCCGTTGTCGGTGACGCTACCATCGGCATTAATTGTTAAATTAGTAAATACGAGTAATGTTCCTTCTGTTCCAGTAGCACCAGTGGTACCAGTTACGCCAGTAGCTCCAGTTAAACCGGTTGCGCCAGTTAAACCTGTAGCGCCTGTTCTGCCAGTTGCACCAGTAGCGCCTGTTCTGCCTGTTGCACCAGTTGCTCCTGTTCTGCCTGTTGCACCGGATATTTCTATACCTGTTGAACCACTGGCACCTGTAGTACCTGTAGCGCCTGTGGTACCAGTGGCACCTGTGGTACCTGTAACCCCTGTTATACCTGTCGCACCAGTAGTTCCAGTAGCGCCGGTAGCGCCAGTAGCACCTGTTGCGCCAGTAGCGCCCGTAGCACCTGTAGCACCTGTAATGCCAGTTGCGCCTGTTGCACCTGATGCACCAGGTGTAGAACTTGCGAGTCCAGCGTTACTACTGACAGTTGAGGGTGTTAGATCTAAAGGAAATCCACTACCTTTGTGAGGTATAGGGTCGGTGTATAGATTGGTACTGCTGAGCAGTATGATGAGTATTTCAAAGCGTATGAGTAAGATATATTTCATAACAAAATCCTTTTTTAAGGTATGGTAGATGTTAAGGTAGGGAGTGTGTTGGTACAGCCTACTGAGTAGACAAAGCCGACATATGTGTTTGCAAGATTAAAGTTGCGAGATCGTGAGTTTGCTGAAAAATTAACATTTTGATTATTAGTTAAGCAGTTTGTTACAATTTTACATTGGTCCATGCGTTGTTGCGGAGTTAATAATACTGCTTGTGATGCACCGTTGTCAGCTTCATTATTAATAAATTCTAAAATATCTGCGGTCATGATGGCGTTTGATAATATAACTTCTATGGTAGCAGATCCTCCGTTGTTAGTACTATTACGAATAAAAGAAATTTGACGAGCTGTTAAGCCAGTAAAGATAAATATAAGTGATGTACTCAGAGCAAGGCCGTTTAATGTTGTATTATTTTGTATGATTATGGTTTCTGCTTGTATGGTAGTTGTCGCATCAAAATTAATTAAATGGTTGCTGCTATCGCGAGCAACATTATCATAAATGATTAAATCTTTAAAAAATTTAAATGTTGATGTAAAGTTTATGCCAATACCGCTTGTATATTGGTAGTTGTGAATTCTACATGTTCCAGATAAAGCGGATAATGTTCCGGCTAAACGAACATAATTTGATGTAATATCATTGCCATGAAATTCAACATCAGCAGAACAATTCCATGTTGTACCGTTTGCAATATCAACGGTACCGGTGATGAGAACATTATCGTAATTATTGATAGTGCCGCCACTGGTAATTAAATTTCCAATGACATTGAATAGTCCATACACTGACAGTGTGGTCGAAGTATCAATATTGATGTTGTTGTTTATAATAAGATCTTGCCAAAATGTTATGGTAGTGTTGTTGCTGATGGTGACTACTTCATCAAAATATGCATGATGATAAACCGTGAGACGACAAAAATCATTGATAGTAAATTGATTTATACAATACATATTTCCAAAGATTGTTAGTTCACTATGTTCACCGACACTGGTACCATTTAAGGTTGATGTAGTTGCACCACTTCCATCTAAAATTAAATTACCGTTAATGATTACCTTTGTGGTTAAACCAGGGTCGTTTAAAATGGTGAGTGATGTTTGTATGATCATTGATGCATTGATCGTTAAAGTATTGGTGCCGCCATCGTAACTAAATTCAGGCAATACGATGGGTGAACCGTTGTTGGTTACTGTGCCATCGTATGCAATCGTAACAATTTGTAAGATAACAGCTCCACCATTAATACCCGTAATTCCTGTTAAGTCAATTCCTGTAGCACCGGTTACGCCTGTGGCACCTGTTGCTCCAGTAATACCAGTTGCACCTGTTGTACCAGTTGCACCTGTTGTACCGCTAACTCCCGTAATACCCGTAGCGCCACTAGCGCCCGTGGCACCAGTTAATCCCGTTTGACCAGTTGCACCTGTTGTGCCCGTAGCACCCGTTTCACCAGTAGCGCCTGTCGCACCAGTAGCTCCACTTGCGCCGGTTGCACCTGTTGTGCCCGTAGCGCCCGTTTCACCAGTAGCGCCTGTCGCACCAGTAGCTCCACTTGCGCCGGTTGCACCAGTTGCTCCTGTGGGACCTGTAGCACCAGCTTGTCCTCCTCCGGCTCCTGGTATGACAATGCTGTTGGTCGTGGATACGAAATTTTCGACGACAGGTGTAATATAATAACCATTATATCTTTGTTGATGGTGCTCGATGCTTTGTGCTTGTGTATCATTATTATAGAATTTATGAGTATCATCGTTTGAATAGAGAGTGAAGCATTGTAGCATAACGATATACCATAATTTTTTGGTATGATTCATTACGATTCCTTTTTTAATCGATAGATTTGAATATGTTCTTCTTAGTATTAGTATGATTATTGTTTTTTGTACAATAGAAGGAGATTGTTTTGTTGTAACTGCGTTTGCTGATTACAATCCGGTTGTCTTTGTATTTTCAATATCTCTGGGTCCACTCCGGCCGTGGACGTGGCCCCCAAGTGGTCTTGTCACCACTTGGGAAACAGGCATCTAAGGGAGCACCCTTAGATATCCCCGACGCTATCATGTTATGACTCGCCTTGTATTTTTCATGAAGAAAAATACTTAACGGCTGCATCACAACGGATAGCTGGGTCAGCAAGTTTTTCATTAAAAATGATCCAAAGTTTTTTTGTTTGGCCATAGCCAGTTATGGGCAGGCGCTTTTAATATCATTTTGGTTGAGCATCTTTGGTGCAAATGGACGTTGCTTACTGTTTATAAAATAGATTCGACTAGCTATCCGTTACGACTTTGCGTTAAAAATATTTTTTTGGTAGGAAAAAATATTTAGCAAATTGTATGAGATAGCCTTCGGGATTTCCAAGGTGCCCCTTGGATGCCTGTTTTTTAAGTGGTGGCAAAACCACTTAAAAGCCAAGACCCTGGCTTGAAGGGTCCTCAAGATGTTGAATTAAAAATAATCAGTCGGATTCTACAATAGCACATGCAATGAAACAAAAATAATTTTTTATGCTTTTGTAATTTTACAAAACAAAGTCTTATTTAAGAATAAAACCCCATTGTTTCCAATGTACTCCGTACTTCATACATAGGAAGTCCGATAATTGCACTGTACGAACCTTGTACCTCTTGAGTAAACTGTTCGCACAATCCTCTAATTTTGATAGCGCCACTCACATTTAAAAAATCGATTCGATCTAAATAAAAATCGATCCAGTCATCAGGGATATTGATGATGATTTCACCTTCGGCATATCCTGTTTGTACATCAAGATCGTGCCACTTGTTTTCTTTCCAGATTTTTTTAGCGATACAAAACCCTGTGCCCGTGATAGATCCTTGGCGGGCTGTTTGGAGCATGTAGCGTGCATGATCACGATCTTTTGGTTTGCCAAAAATTTCAAAAGATTCAGGTGAACCTTTCAAGGTTAATGTATCGGCAGTGAGCACAAAAACAATGCTACCGTCTATTTTGCCATTAGGCAGCAGCGCATGTTTCATTTTTAATTGTGCGATTTCTGTAACGACTTCTGGTAAAGGACGATCTAACGATACCGTAGTTTCGTCAGCATCATGATTGATTAATGTAAAAGGAATTTCAGCAGCACTTAAAAGTTCTTTGCGTCCAGCAGAACCAGATGCAAGGTAGAGTGGGTATTTCATAGGGTATAACTTTCAAAAGAAAATAATATCGATTAAAAAATGGTATAACAAAAAACCGCAACTAAGTTTTTTATCTTAATTGCGGTTACATTTTGGTTGGAGCGGGAGGATTCGAACCTCCGCATGCCTGCACCAAAAACAGGTGCCTTACCACTTGGCCACGCTCCAACAAAATTTTTTATACTAATTCAGCAAAGGTCTTTTTAAATTCATTTACTATTGCATCTTCTACTAATTTGCGTGTGTCAGAGTTGAGAGGATGCACGATATCTCGAAAACCATCTTTTCTTCTGCGTGACGGCATAGATACAAATAAACCGTTGTCGCCTTCAATAACTTTCAAATCTCGAATGATAAAACAATCGTCAAAAACCATAGTTGCATATGCTTTCAATCTACCGCTTTCTTGCACGGGATAGACTTTTACTTCAGTGATTTTCATCTATCAAGTCCTTACTTATTTATGTGTCTCAAATCTTATCACGTTCTTTAAAGTCCTATGCGTCCTTTTTTAAGTGATGCCTCCTGTTTTTTTTCAGTGCTTAACTACTACAAGACTAAATGTAGCTCCCAAAACAGATTTTGTCAAATTAAATTGTAAGAATTCCTGCTCTGAGTCTTGCACTTCGCGCAGATCGGTTTTCTTTTAGTTCCTGCTCTGATGCCATGCAAGCACCTTTTGTAAGCATTTTAAAATGTGGCTGTTTAGGTGCTGTAGGAGCGCTATGTCGCTTAAAAAACTGTTTTACTAAGCGATCTTCAAGCGAATGAAAGCTAATGCAAACAAGTCGTCCATCAGGTTTTAACGTTTTGAGTGATGCTTTTAAAAAGTTTTCAATGTTTTCAAGTTCTTGGTTGACATGGATACGTAAGGCTTGAAACACCTTGGTCGCAGGATGTATTTTGTGATACGATCCAGGGGTCATTTTTTTGATCAGTTCTGCAAGTTCAAAGGTTGTTTCTATTTTTTTATTTTGGCGTTGTTGTATGATAGCGCGTGCAATTTTTCTGCCACGGCTTTCACCACCTAAGTCAAAAAATATCTGCGCCAAATCATCTTCTTTGTATCGATTGACCACGTCGTATGCAGTGTGATAGTACATACTTGGTGAAAAACGCATATCTAAATAGGTATCAACATAGACGGAAAAACCAGGTGTTGATCTGATTTGCATTTGGGATGTCCCAAAGTCAGCCAAAATGCCGTCGACCTTGGTAAAGCCAGCGCGTTCGATGAGTTCTGGTAATTTTGCAAAATTACCATACACCGCAAAAAATTGGCCAGGATATTCTTGCATCAGCTGTTTTCCTGTGGTGTCAATAACTGATTTGTCCCAATCAAGTCCGATGATGATAGCCTTTGGTTCTCTTTGCAGGATTGCTTTGCTATGCCCAGCTCCACCTAGCGTTGCATCAACGTATACTTTGCCTGGTTGTGGATCAAGATAGTTAATTGTTTCATCGAGTAAAACTGAAATGTGACCTTGCGTTTCGTGCATGTACGAGTAACTTTCTTGTTTTTTGTATTATTTTTTATTTTGCACTATTTCAAGCAATTGCTCAAATCTCATAGAATGAGAAGCTTTAAATAGTATAACATTTTGAGGTTGTAATACTATGTTTTTTACATGCTCTTGTGCTGATTCAATGGAGTCAAAAAAGAAACAGTTAGCTTTAAACGGTATGACTTTTTTCATCTGTTGAACTTCTGATCCTATTAAAACGATCTGATGTAAATTATGTATTTTTTGTAAAAAACGTCCTATTTGGCGATGCCAAAATGCGCTGTCGTGACCTAAAGAAAGCATGTCACCTAGTACAACTATTTTGTTTTTATTTGTTTGGTATGAGTTAAAAGCTGTTAAAGCAGCCTTCATGCTTTCAGGGTTTGCATTGTATGCATCATCAATGATCGTTGATCCTGATGGTAATTCTATAATTTGAAAGCGTGACTTTGTGATGATTGGTTGTTGTACACCTTGAATTAAATGTTCATCGGGTATTTCAAGCACATATCCTACCGCAATTGCTGCAAGAGCATTCATGATGCGTGCTTGGTTACATGTTGGCAGGATCACAGAATATTTTTTGTTATAAATTTTTGCAATAAAGCTCATGCTATTTTCAGAGATGTTAATTTTGCGTGCTTGAATTTGGTTGTTGGTTTTTTTGCCAAAGCGAATGACAGGATGTGTGTATGAGATATTGGCAAGCTCAGCAATGTCGCCATTGATGATACCAATATTTTTTTCGGATAATTTTGAAAAAATCATTCTTTTTTCATGTGCTACGTTTTGTACAGAACCAAGACCTTGTGTGTGTCCATGTCCTACATGGGTAATAACGCTCAAGGTTGGTTGTACTAAATCAACTAGTTTTTCCATGTCGCCTTGCTGTGATATTCCCATTTCAAATACAGCAGCAGTATGTTCATGTCTCATTTTTAAAATGTTCATGGAAATGCCAAGTAGCGTGTTTTGATTACCAAAAGAAACAACGGCTGGTTTATGTGCAACTTTTAAAATATTACGAACCATTTCTTTGGTTGTTGTTTTACCGACAGTTCCTGTAATGCCAACAATAGGATATTGAAATTGTTGTCGCCATGCTTTTGCTAAATCGATAAGTGCTTGCGTGGTATCTGCTACTACAATTAAACTGATCGTATTGAGTATGGAACCATGTTGCGAAATGACTTTTTTTTCGTGTGTATGGTTAATCATAAGACCAGAAGCTTGTCGTTGTAATGCTTGTTCTATAAAATCATGGCCATCACTTTTATTGCCTGTGATTGCAACAAAAATGTCACCTGGTTGTACCATGCGAGAGTCAATGGTAAAGGTAGCATTTGGTTGTAATGGTTTATATGTTATTTGAACATGTGGTATATGCTGTAAAATAAAATCACTGTCGACATGCTTTTGCATTTTAGATATCCGAAATTTACAAATAGTGTTGGTTATGTTTGATTAGCAAACAATGTCGTTTTTTTTATCTTTTTTGTCAAGAAATAGTCGGGTGAACTATTGTTTTTTTTTACAAAATATTTTTTTAGTTGAATCATGTTGATCAAGTTGCAAAAACCATGATTTATAGCTATATCTAAGTTTGATTAAAAACCTCATTTTTTAAAAAGGGTTCGGTAATGAGTATATTTCATAAAACCGCTATGCGGTTACTGATGATGCATTGCATGATGCTAGTTGCATCATATTCTTATGCTCAGAATGAAGAGCAGCCACAAGAACGCATTACGCGTTTAGGTGGAGGACTATTTGATAGTGGTGGTTCTTCTGCGATGCCAAATTTTGTATCGACAACAACATCAACCGTGCCAGCATCTACGGTTGGACCAACAGGTGCGACAGGGTCAGGCATTGTGGGTGCAACAGGGGCAACGGGTGCTGATGGATCAACTGGACCAGTGGGTCCAACAGGATCTGGCGGCGGTTCTACGGGAGCTACAGGTCCTACTGGTTCTGGAGGGGGTGCTACAGGTGCTACCGGAGCTACAGGTTCTGGCGGTAGTGGCACTGGTGCGACTGGTGCAACTGGGATCACAGGAGTCACGGGTGTTGATGGTGCTACTGGAGCTACAGGTTCTACGGGTGCACAAGGTGTAAGTGGTACAACGGGAGCAGGGGTTACTGGTGCAACGGGTTCCACGGGTGCTGATGGTGCAACTGGGCCAGGTGCTGGCGCAAGTGGAGCAACGGGTGCGACAGGTGTATCAGGTACGACAGGTGCACAAGGTGTAAGCGGTACAACTGGTGCTGGTGTGACTGGTGCGACGGGTGTTAGCGGTACAACTGGTGCGCAGGGTGTTAGTGGGACAACGGGTGCAGATGGTGCGACAGGTGCTACGGGTGTAAGTGGTACTACGGGAGCGCAAGGGGTATCTGGTACTACAGGGGCACAGGGTGTTTC
>JAGOTL010000042.1 GCA_018061805.1 Candidatus Babeliales bacterium | reverse complement strand
GTGAAGTGCAGCTGCAAAGGTGAGCCCGATTTTGTCATTTACCTGCACTTGATTGATGCCCGGTATTTGATACTCAACAGGATCTTCAACGGTGATCAGATTAACTTCAGATGAATTAACGCGTGATAAAATAGCATACAAGGTTGTGGTTTTACCAGATCCTGTAGGACCTGATACAAGCACGATACCGTTTGGTTGAGAGATGCTGTGTTCAAGTACTTGAAAGTCTCGCTTGGAAAAACCCAGGCTTTCAAGTTTCACAAATGTTTTAGATTTATCAAGCAAACGCATCACCACGCGTTCACCATGCACCACAGGAAGAACAGAAACGCGAATGTCGATCTCTTTGCCAGCTACTTTGATTTCGATGCGCCCGTCTTGAGGTTTTCGTTTTTCGGCGATATTTAAATTAGCCATAATTTTTAGACGAGAAATGAGAGCGCTTTGGATACGCTTTGGAGGCGTGAGTGCTAAAAACATAATGCCATCGATACGATAACGCACGCGTACTTCTTTTTCGTACGGTTCAACGTGAATATCAGAAGCTTCTCGTTTCACAGCTTGAAACAAAATATGGTTGACCAGTTTAACCACAGGAGTTTTGCTTGCCATGCTGAGCACGTCTTGGTCATCAATAGACCCCAGATCCAGTTCACCTTCGAGAAGTTTGGTATCTTCTTCCAGTTCTTCCATCATCTGCTTGGTGCCTTCAAGGGGATAAAACCTGTTGATTGCATCAATTACCACAGCGCTTGGGGCAACTGCGCGACCAACATTTTTACCCATGAGTAAGATGAGTTCGTCTGTAGGTTGTACTTTATACGGATCAGCTGCAACGACATACATTTTATCGTTTAAGGTGATGGGCAAAATCTGATTTTGACGTAAAAAGCCAAACTGTATTTTACTCAGTTGAGCAGCATCGGTCATGTTTTCAGTAATTTGATCAACAAAGGTGATGCCTAAATCTTGTGCATATGCTTTTGCCAGATCGTGTTGGGTAATAATTTTTTTATCCAGTAGGTAGGTAGCAAGTGTTACCCCCATGCTTTCTGCTTCTTGTTGATAGGTTGCACTGTTTTCTGCTTTGATAGCGCCCATTGCAATTAGCGCTTTTAAAACCCCTGAGTTCATACCCATACCTCAAAATTTCATATTCTTTTTTTATACCGAGTAGATGCTTGTTTTTTTTAGTATGATAGTACCTTATCATAAATCGCAACTTTTTGGAGTAATGTTTCAGTACAGCTCTTGCTTGAAAAGGAATATGCATCTGGTAAAATATATAAAGAGTCTTATCTATGACCTCATTTGCGGACAAAGGGTATTTGTAATGCAACGTTTTTTTGCGGTAACGCTTTTTTTAATGACAGTTTGCTGTATCTCTCTTGACGCTAAATTCAATTCGCTGAACAGTAAAAAAGTAAAACATCAGTACCCAGTTTCAGGTAAAGTGGTAAAACATATGGACCAACAAGAACTGGAACAAGTTATTGAATATGCTAAAAACATAGGCGATAGCGAGCTTGCTTTTAAAGCGTACTATCACATCATGAATAAAACAGCAAAACACGAAGATTTGCGAGTCTATAAACTTGGTCTTGCAGATTATTGTTTTGAGCTTGAAGAATGGGCAAAAGCGGCTTTAAAATATGAAGAGTTTGTGATTTTTTATCCAGGTTCTGATGAAGCTGAATATGCACAGTACAAATTAATATTGTGTACGTTTTATTTGAGCTTGAAAGCTGATCTTGATCAAGATGACACCTATAAAACAATCGAGTTGATCAATGTGTTTTTGACCAAAGCGAAAGATGAAAAATTTATTGCTGAAACTAAAAAAATTCATGCAACATGTCGTTATCGCTTACTTGAGCATGAGGTCGTGGCGCTTGAAACCTATTTGAAACAATATAAATTTACAGCAGTTCAAAAACGCATCGAATATATCCAAGAGCGCTTCCAAGACATTGAGCATCTTGAAAAATATGTTGCGTATCTTAACTCTTGGCTTGAGCGTGTTAAAAATCTCAGCACGCGACCATTTGTATTTCACCTTTCATTGCCTGATGCACTTGGCAAAAAAGAAGTCAAAGCACTTGAAGTTCAAGATGCTGCCAAGGCTGTATCCTTTTTTGTCGCATGATTTTGCCGCAACAGCAACCATCCAGTCAGTTGCTTGGCCAGCAGGGTGAGCAGCTGGTTGTGCAGCATTTACGTCAGCAGGGTTTTGTGATTATTGCACAAAATTACAAGCAGTTTTTTGGCGAGATTGATATCATTGCGCAGTCCGGTCAAGTTTTAGCATTTATTGAAGTTAAAACACGCAAAAACAGCATTGTGTCACTTTACGAACTGGTCACTCCAGCCAAACAACAAAAAATAATCAAAGTTGCCAATACCTTTGTAACGCAGCGAAAAATACCTTTAAGCAATATTGTCTGCAGGTTTGATGTGGCACTTATTGCAATTCAAGATTTAAAACCAGTATTAACATACATACCTAATGCATTTTGTGCCGGTGATTTTTAAAAAGGATGTTTGGTATGTTTGTGATTATAAATGAAACGATAACGCGGTTTATTACAGCCAGCATGATTGGTGGATTGTTTTGGACGGTGTTTTTTTATATGCCACCTGTCGCCTTTTCGGTTTTGTTACTCGGTATTTTGTGCACCATCTTGTGCATGGAATGGAAAAATCTTTTTAAATTAAATAATTTTTGGTTCTGGTTTATTATGCCTTGGTATCCTATTTTACCATTTGGCCTGATGATTCACATGAACACTGATCCGTGTTATCGCATACTGTTATATTATATGTTTGTGATTGTGTTTGCCTTTGATGGCACAGCGTACATCTTTGGAAAATTACTCGGTGTACACAAAATTATCCCGACCATTAGCCCTGGCAAAACCATTGAAGGTTGTGTAGGTGGTTACATCGGTGCTATTTTTACCTTCAATGCCGCTTTAAGCTATGATCAAATTCAAATACCGGTGACGACACTGCTTTCCTTTGTTTTTATGGTATGCGCTATAGCCTTTGTGGGTGATATTTTTGAATCATTTTTAAAACGACAAGCACATATCAAAGATTCGGGCGCTATTTTGCCCGGCCATGGTGGCTTTTTAGATCGTTTTGATGCGGTGATGATGACAGCTTATTTCTTCTTTTTGTTTCGCACATCGCTTGGTTTTCTTCTGTGCAAATAAATTGTTTTGCGAATTCAAAAGCATAAAAAATTTTTCTTTTGTTTCATTGCATGTGCTGTTTTTACAATCCGACTGATACGGTATTATCAACATCTTTTGATTTCTAGTCCGCTTGATCACGGTAATCTAACATCTCTGGGTCCACTCCGGCCGTGGACATGGCCCCCAAGTGGTCTTGTCACCACTTGGGCAACAGACATCTAAGGGGGCACCCTTAGATATCCCCGACGCTATCAT
This sequence comes from Candidatus Babeliales bacterium, assembly GCA_018061805.1. Taxonomy (GTDB): domain Bacteria; phylum Babelota; class Babeliae; order Babelales; family Chromulinivoraceae; genus JACPFN01. Next base: position 392 of record JAGOTL010000042.1, on the reverse strand, counting down.
GTCGTGCTTCGCCTTGTATTTTTCATGAAGAAAAATACTTAACGGCTGCATCACAACGGATAGCTGGGCCGGCAAGTTTTTCATTAAAAATAATTCAAAGTTTTTGTTGTTTGGTCATAGTCAAACGTTTTTCTTAAAATTGTTTTTTAGCACCTTTGGTGCAAATAAACATTGCTTACTGTTTATAAAATAGATTCGACCAGCTATCCGTTACGACTTTGCGTTAAAAATATTTTTTTGGTAGGAAAAAATATTTAGCAAATTGTATGAGATAGCCTTCGAGGATATCTAAGGATACCTCCTTAGATGCCCGTTTTTTAAGTGGTGGCAAAACCACTTAAAGGCCAAGACCCTGGCCTGAAGGGTCCTGATAACTTTAAAAAGTATTAATC
>JAGOTL010000021.1 GCA_018061805.1 Candidatus Babeliales bacterium | reverse complement strand
CACTAGAGACAGCCTACGGGTTTGGAGCTCGCATTGTGATGAATTATTTTTCATTTTTTATTATGACATCTGTTTTGGGTATGCTTGCATGCGCAGTAACACTTGTTTTTTTAGGGGTGCTTGATACGTACGCATTGCGTCATCATGTTGTGCCGCTTTTTCGTATGTTTCAAGATGCTTTTTCTAATCCTGTCGGCATAGCTCGCTATGGCGCTACTACCATACGTGATGGTGTAAATATGTTTGTCCCTTCTGATCTTGTCACGCAGGCTATGGGACGTGATGTAATTTCAGTTGATATGTCACACTACGATGTTGCTTACGTAGTATCTATTTTAATGCCAACATTGCTTGCATTGAAATTGTTTTTGCAAATGATTTCAGTTGGCTGGACTAAAATTGCGCTTGATTTAAATGCAGGAAAAGCTGTTTCATATAATTATTTATTTAAATATTATTATTTAGTACCGCGTGTATTTGTAGTAAATTTATGTGTTTTTCTTGCAACACTGCTTGGAACTTTTTTGTTTATTGTTCCGGGTATTTTTATGTATCAAAGATTACGTTTTGCTAAATATTTTATTATCGATAAAAATTTAAGCATTGTAAAAGCGCTGCAATCAAGCTGGGCACTTACGCATGGATCAACGATACAGCTTTTTAGCTTTACATTAGTTTCTGGTATGCTTGATGCAATTGGTAGTGTTGTATTTTTGTTTTCATTATTTTTAATGCCACTTCACAATCAAGCAGAAGCTAATGTGTATACACAACTTTCACGCTAAAAGGTGATTTATATGATTTTTAATCAACGTTTTTCTTTATTTAAAGCATACGTGACGGGTGTGCGAACCACTATAGAATATTTTGCTTTTTATCTAGCTTGGTACGGTTTGTTAGTTCTGCTTTGTGCAGGATGTTTTATTGGCATTGGTATGTATGCAGAAATTTTAGATATTAGCGAACTGCGTCATAATATGATGGATTTTTTTACATCAGTTCAATCACTTTTGACATCTGATATGAAGGATTATGTGAAAAATGTATCTTTTGATACACGGATACAAGATTGGCTTACTCGATTGATACCAAGTTCTTGGTTGAACCAGTCAATTGCTGACATGAGCTTTAGAGAATATTATAATATTGTGATCATGCGCAAAATCATTGGCTTAAGTTTGATGGTTTTAGCTGTTACATGTGCTTCGATGACAATAGCTATTGGTTTTATCAAAACAGCTTTGTCACTACAAGCAGGTGGCAAGGTGTCGTATAAAGATATGTATCAGCATTATAAGTTGGTGCCGTATTATTTTGCTGCAAAATGCATAACAGTGTTGTTGTGCTTGTTGCCTGTTGTACTATTTTTGATGATACACAGCACCTTGGGATCATCGGTGGTATTGCTGAACGGTATTATTTGTGGGATTATGTTTGTGGTTATATACCAACGGTTTCGCTTTGCAAAATATTTTATCATAGAGCGTCACTTTAATCCGTACAGTGCGTTTGAAGCAAGCTGGCACTTAACGCATTGTCAGGTGATTCATTTAACGATATTTAGCATTATGTCTGTGGCTATTTTACCACTAAAAGAATTTTTACCTATTGCTGCATTGTTTGGAATGTTTAACAAGCAAGCAGAAGTAAATATTTATCGACAGTTACTTGAAACAATGTAATTTATAAGGGGCTCTTTTGGGCCCCTTATTTTATAACATATTCATTGAAACTTTTTTGCTTCCGACATAGTCGCGCTTAAACTGTTTTTCAATTTCCTTTAAGCTGAGATCCCACATCGTTGGGCGTCCATGTGGACAGCTGAATCTGTTTGGGGTTGCCATTAGTTCTTTGACCAAATTACTCATTTGTTGCATATCGAGTATATCGCCAGCTTTGCATGCGGCTTTGCAAGCCTTAGCGGCAACAATTTTTTCGTGGATTTGTTCAAATATATTTTCAAAAGATGTAATAGATTCGTTGTGTATCATACGAATGATTTCTTCTGTTGCGGTTGCATGTATGCCCGCAGGTGTTGCATTTAAGATGATTTCTTGATCACTGAAAATATCTATAAAAATGCTGTGTTGTTGTAGCAGGTGTTGATATGTATGAACAAACTGTGGAGCGTTGGCTGCAAGTTTGATCACGTGTGGAAACATGAGTTGCACGCTGATGTTTTCGGTAGAAGTAAGTAATCGTTGATATAAAATGCGCTCATGTGCTGCGTGTTGATCAATCAAAATGAGATCGTTTTGCTGCTGCATGATGATATAGGTTTGATGATATTGCCCAATGATTGAATAGGTAGGTTCTTGTAGTAGAGATTGATTTGATGAAGGAATTTCAATTTTGGTTGCAGGTAGATGATTGATCGTAGTTGGTTTGTGAAGCGCTTGAAACAAGGGAGCAGCGACTTTTGGTGTTGATGGCGCACTCTGTTCATGCTCTTCAAAAGGATCTTGCAGTGATGCAATATCCACGTTTGCAGGAACTGTAAAAGCTGGAGGGGTAATCGTAGGTGTCGGTTGTGTTATTTTACTTGTTACATGGTTGCTCAACGTTTCTTGCACCGTAGTTTGGCATAACTTTTGAATGATGGCAGGGTGCAGGAATTTAACCTCTTCTTTTTTAGGATGAATATTGATATCGATCGTAGTTGGATCGACTGATATAAAAAGACAACCAGCAGGATATTTCTGATGAGGTAAAACACCTTGGTAACCTTGCAACATTCCTTTGATGATTTCTTGATTCTTGACCCATCTGTTATTTACAAAGGTGAAAATGTGTCCTCGATTAAATCGATAATAATGAGGAGAAGAAATGATACCAGAAATGATGATATCTTTATGTGTCGTAGTTGGTATTTCGAGTAAATGTTGATGAGCGTTATTGTTCCAAATTTGTGCGCATCGTACGATACAACTGTCTGTTGGTGGGCAGTTATATGCAAGATAATCATTGTGAAACATTCGAAAATGAACGTTTAAAAAACGTAGACAAAACGCTTGAAAAATCGTACTGATAGCATTCCATTCAACATCATCTGACTTTAAAAACTTTTTTCGCGCTGGGATATTGTCAAACAAGTGTGTAATGGTAAAAGTGGTGCCTGTTTGATGAGCAGTTTGTGTTTGATTTTTCAGGGTCCCAAATTCAAGGTTTAATTGTGTTGCAACTTTTTCTTGTTCTGTTTTGGTGATGAGTTCTGCGTGGCTGACGGCAGCGATACTTGAAAGTGCTTCTCCGCGAAATCCATACGTTGTTATATTTTGCAAATCAAGAACTGATTGTATTTTGCTTGTTGCATGATGAGCAAAACATAACAGTGCGTCATCAGGCGACATACCTTGACCGTTATCAGTAATTTTGATCATTGTTTTACCAGCATGGGACAGATGTATCGTGATAGCAGTTGCTCCAGCATCGATACTGTTTTCGATCAATTCTTTAATGATATGGGAAGGCCGTTCGATGACTTCGCCGGCAGCTATTTTGATAGCTTCATGATGTGGCAGTACTTTTATAATATTTTGCATAATTATTTGAATGTAAAAAGGAAAGTTGTGTCAAAAGTATAACAGAATAAAAAAAAGGAGCATACAAAAACTGTACGCTCCAACGTAAAAAATTATTTTTTATGATGATATGTTAAAGATTTGTTTGAGATAGTTAAAACCGCTTGCTGGGTAGCTGTTATTGCTATTGTTTCTAGTTCTGGTGACGTAGGGCGCGCAGTTGCATTTGATGTGATCATTGCATAATAACCAGCTGTCCTTCTGATTGAGCGTAATTTTTCAATATAATCTTCATAGAGTAGTTGTGCTTGATCTTGTGTTTTATCTGCGAAAAACTTTTTTAATTTTACTTGTAGCGATACACCAAAATCTTGATGGAGTCTTTTTTCGGTAGCCTCTAAAATGGTAATAACATCAGATTCTATATTTGAATCAATCGATTCATTCAGCGCTGACCTGATCCAGATCATGCGATCTTCTGATTTTTGTATTTTTTCTAAGAACGGATCAAATGTTTTTTGAGATATTTGTGTGATAACAAAATGTCGATATGTTGTTACTCCAGAATGAATAGCTATTGCAACTCGATCAGGAAATGGTGCAACATGAGTTTCCCAAAAATTTGCTATGTGTTTGTTGTAAATTTCTACGGGAGCACTAACCCAAGATAAAAATGAAGATGATTCTTCGGGAATAGCATCAGTGACAATATCATATTCTTTGTCATTAAACGAAGGATCTTGCTCTTTAAGTGCTTGAGCAAAATTTTGGATTGTCGGTTGATCAAGGTTGAGGCCATTATCTGGTAATGGTGCTGCACTACAAGCTGTTTTTTCATGGTCAGGAGATGAATCTTCACGAAAACATTGTTGTGTGTCTTTGGTAGGGGTTAATATTTTAGGTTCAGGTTGTGTTGATTTAGGAGATGGAATTTTTTGCTGTGTACATACAGCAGCAGGTGGTAAAGGTGTAGAATAGTTTTGGGTTTGATCTGTCATGGTAGATGGCGTAGGGTTTGTATAATATGATTTAGCTTTTCTGTTTGAAGCAAGCATGAAATGCGAATTGATGCTTCCACAAAGGATCGTGAGTATAACGATTTTAAAATCTTTTTTGGTAAACATAAAACACCTTTTTTATAGAGTTAACATGACAAAAACAATAAAATATGGTTAATTTTAAAGTAAACACTACAAAACGATACGCTTTTAAAAAATTTATGTAAATAAACAATCTGTCAAAGGGGGATGTATGTTACTCGTTGTTTTGTTATATCTTATTTTTGCAGGAATGACGTTTATCAATAGTTTTTTGATGGAAATATTCCCGTATCCTATCATTATCGGTATGTTTCGAGCGCTTGGCAGCGGCGCTCTTATTGTTGCTTATTTTGTTTTCTTTAAAAGATCTGCGCTTGCTCGTTTTACGTTGAACAAAAAGGAGTGGCATTTGCTGTTTGCGTATGCAGTGTTAATACATGCAGTTGGTATGTGCGCTTTTTCATATGCTATGTTGTATGGAACCCCTGTAATGGTTTGTTTTATTTATGCAACAGCACCATTTTTGACAGGAATCATATCTTATTTTTTGGGTTACGAAACGTTGAGTCATCAAAAAATTATAGGTCTTTGTATGGGTTTTGCAGGACTTATGCCTGTTTTGATGCAGAGTATAGATCAACATACTGTTGCCGTTGATCATGGTGGGCTTGGGTTTGCAATAACGTTTGGGGCTATGATTTGTTTTTGTTATGGATGGATTTTATTTAAAAAATTACTGTATAGCACGAGTCAGTCGATACAACTTCTTAATGGTATAGCTATGCTTATAGGGGGTATTTTATCAGCTGGAGCAGCATTGATTATGTACGGTTGTACGGGTCAGGTAGGCGTCTATTCTTCTCAGGTAGCTGCGTGGATCTTTATTTTCATGATTGCAAGCCTTTTGAGCTACTGTTTGTATGCCTATTTAATATCAGTTTTTTCCCCTATTTTTATATCTTTTGCCGGCTTTTTAGAGCCAGCCTTTGGGATGCTCTATGGTGTCTTTTTGCAAGGGTATGTTGTCACGGGAACGTCACTAGCAGGGCTTTTGGTGCTCTTTTTAGGGTTGTATGTTTTTTATCAACAAGAGCTTTCAAAAACAGCCTGAGGCTTTTGACCAAAAAGGCTTAAAAAGGTATATTTAAAGCATGTTTATAATGGAGGTTATAATGAAAAAATTATTATTAATGTTATCTATGATAACAGCTTCTAGTGCTTTATATCCTAGTGCTGGGAAAATAGCAGCCTTTTTAGGTGCAGCTAGTTCTAAAATAGGCGTTAAAGCGACAAATTTTCGTCAAAAATATGGCTCATTAGTTTTACCGTCACTTGTTGGTGGTGGACTTTTTGCGGTCGGTGAAGTATACGGAAAAGATATGTTAGGTGCAGAAAATGCATTGGAAAAGCCTTTAAATGATTTTAAAGGTGAAATCAATGTACAGCAAGGTGAGATTAAAGCTCAGCAAGCTCATATGATTAATGCAATTATGGCATGTAATGTCCTGTTGATGGGCATGTCTGGGGCGCTTGGAGTGTCTACAGCATCAGAACCTACAACATGGTATGGTAAAATTTTCAGAAACTCGAGAATATTCTTTGATGGCTCTAAATCAGTGCTTGGCGATATTGCTCACGCAGTTCTATTATTAGGAATGTTTGCTAAGATATCAGGATCAGCGTATGCATATGCTTGCGCAGGTTCACAGGATGAACGAGCTATACCGGTAGCTGCAGCTGCAGTACCAGTAACGCCAGTTCTGCCACAAAAAAATAAGCCAGCAGTGGCTCGTAAAATAGCTATGAAAAAGCGTCGATAAGGGCACAATAAATTAAGTATTTTTAAAGGTACTCGGTAAAACGGGTACCTTTTTTGCGCACCAAGCTGTACGATCGTTACCATACAGATCTGGTTGTATGGTGCAGCTCCAGTGGCTATGTTCTGCTAGTTTGAGTACGTCATTTTTTTGAGAATAATCTATTTCAAATACAAGTTGGTAAGGCAACGCTGGCTGATTGGTAAGATGATCAGAAGCTTGCTTGAGCAATGCGCGTATGATTGAAAGACCGTCGCTGTCTGCAAATAATGCCCCGTGATCTTCCCATTGTAATACTGATTGAGTCATGCTTTGTTTGTTATGTGCTGGGATGTAGGGTGGGTTAGACACGATCAGATCGAACTTTTGGTCACCCAGCTGCTTAAAAAGGTCAGATTGTATAAATTCTATATTTTTAACATTATTTAAAACCGCGTTGTTTTGAGCAAGTCTTAGTGCTTGAGGGTTGATATCAATGGCTAAAATTTGACTCTTGGGCAAACTTTTGGCTAAAGCTAGGGCAATGCAGCCAGAGCCAGTCCCAATGTCTAAAATGCGTGAAATTTGAGCTTGTTGGGGTACAAGCGATTCTATGAGCTTTTGGACCCACTCTTCTGTTTCTGGACGGGGTATTAAAATTGGCTCTGAAACATTAATCTTAAGATTTAAGAAGGGTACCCATCCGATGATGTAGGCTAGGGGTTTATGATGGTGCTGTATCAATTCAAGATAGCGATCTAAATCTTTTTGTTCATTTGGGTTCAGGTTAAAGCTGAGTATGAGTTCTGTTTGGCTTTTTTTCGTTACATGTTCCAAAAGCCACCAAGCTTCTTGCGAGCTGAGCGAGCTGTTTTGAGTGATATAATCTATAACCGGATTCATGATCTGCTATTGTGTGATTGAAACGATGATATACCAAGTAGGTTGTTAATATACTCGGTTGCATCAAATGGGGTCATATCTTGGATATGTTCTCCCCACGACAAAAACAATACCGGTATTTTGAGTTCTTGCACTATTGAAAAAACGATTCCGCCTTTTGCTGTGCCATCCATTTTGGTTAAAGCGATGCCATCAAGGTTTGTTGCCTGGTGAAATAACTTTGCTTGGTTAAAAGAGTTTTGTCCGAGCATGCTATCAACTGTTAAAATGGTGCATATGGTATGATGTGGTAGTTGGCTGGTAACAATTCTTTTAATTTTTTCGAGTTCTTTCATTAAGTTTTCTTTGGTTTGCAGTCGTCCAGCTGTATCGATAATTAAAATATCTGCCTGAGATTTTTTAAATTGGCTGCATGCTTCAAATGCTACTGATGCAGGATCTTGTCCTGGTTTGCCCATGATTAGCTGCGCACCAGCCTGGTGTGACCATTGTTCGAGTTGTTGTGGTGCAGCGGCACGAAATGTATCAGCTGCAGCTAAAATGACTGACTTAGATTGTTGTTTAAAAAAGTATGCAAGTTTTCCACTGAGTGTTGTTTTTCCGCTACCATTGATCCCAACAAGTAGATAGACTTGAGCGTTAGGGTGTTGTGTTTCTTGTGTTGCTAAAATAGCTGTTAATTCTGATTGGATCAGTTTTTGTACATCGTGTCCCGAAGCAATGGTACCTTGTTGATGAGACGTTTGAATTTTTTGAATAATGTTTTTTGTGGTTGTTACGCCTGTATCTGCTTGTATCAGCAGCTTATACAGTTCATCAATCGTGGTTTGATCTATAGAACTTTGATTAAACAGGTGTTGTAGTTTTGATGTGACTGAGCTGTAAATTTTTTGAAATTTTTCTTTGATAAAATTGAACATAGTGTCTTCGGGTGTGAGGTTAAAATCATTACTTTAAAGTATGACATAAAACTCTTTTTTTGACAAAAGCAGGCTCGATCCAGCGGTATACAGATTAGACAAAAATGACAGGTGTGATATTTTAAATAAGTGTTTTTCTTTAAGGGTTTTTAGGGTTAAGTTATGTTTAAAAAGATTTCTCTTACGTTGTGCTTTTTATTGGTTCCCATGCAAGCCAAGCCAATATTGCTTGAGACCATAGGTCTTGCAGGATTGGTTGCTTTGATGGTAAAAAGTCGAATTGCTTCTATAGTTAAACCTCATCTGGTTCGTTTTTCAAAGGAAGTGCCACAAAAAATATATTCTGTTTGTGGAAAAATATATCAAGCGTTGCCTGAGCAACATGTACAAAGAATTGAAAAAAGCAGGCAAGCGGCGTTAGTTGGCTATCAAAAAATGCTGACTACTTTGCGCGGTCAAGAAGCTGTTACGGTGAAGTGCGGTCGTTTAGGGTATACAAAGCAAACGCATAGTTTTAATCATGCAGCGCAGCAAGCTGAGTCGGCTGGTTGTGGACAAGAAGCGTTTAGAGCAACATCGCACGGTTACGCAACTCAGAATAACTTTGTTCAAAATAATGAGTCTAAAGCATTGGTGCATTCAATACGCAGTTTCTTTGGACCAAAAGTAACTCATAATTATTACCAAGCTAATCCAAATGATCATTCAGATTATTGGAAAGGCTTTGCAGTAGGATCTAATATGTCTTGGGCAACCGCATGGCTTTTAAGTAACAAGTCAGATAAGCAAGAAGATAAAAAATAAGTTCGTACCAATAGATTTTCATGTATTGAAAATCCAATTTTAGAAAATAGTAAAAGCCTATAGCGAAAGTTATAGGCTTTTTTGTTCTTGTAGTAGTTCAAGGCGTTGTAAAAAGATCTTTAATTTTTGGTAATCATTTTTGTACAACGTCGAAAACGTTTCTATAAAATCAATTGTTTGCTCTGGGGTAGTAGTATGATGTTGTGCTGTTTTAAAAAGCACGAGTAATAGTTCGTCAAAATTTGATAACTGTGATGAAAAGTTAAACAAAAGGTGTAAGAATTGAGTGCTTGCAAAAAATGTTTGATACTCGTTTGGTTTTGCCAGAGAAATAAACGTATGGATTTTAGGTGGTTGTGGTGGCAGGTGGTATAAGATTTTTTGGTCATCTTTGTAGCCTACCGTGATGCATCGAAACGTTGTTTGTAAAAATTCAAAAATTTGTGGTTGATCGCGCAGCAGTTCTTCTTCTGTTTTTTGGTAAGCAAAAGGTGCTCGCATAGGATCGTTGGACTCTGTTTTGATATCATGCACAATACCATACCATGTACGGCCTTTTTGTTGTGCGGTTACCAGTGATCCAAAGTTTGGGACAAAGTCCCATTTCCAGCATTGACCAGTCCATTCAGTTAGGCCAGCTTGAATAACTTCAGCAAAAAATTGATTGTTGTCCATGAGTTTGATCCTTGTTTAACCATGAAAGATACGATGTGCGATGTATGATGGATGGAGCGTATGTTCGTACCGTTTCTTGGTGTAGCTTTGTGCAATAACCTTTGTGTTGTGCAAGTCCATAATGAGGAAAGCTTTGTTCGAGTCGTTGCATGATACGATCCCGTGTGACTTTTGCAAGAATAGATGCAGCAGCAATAGATGCGCTGCGACTATCACCTTTGATGATGGATGTTATTTCAATATTGCGGTACGGCGTATTGTTTAAATTGAGCGGCATAGCATCGATTGCAATCATTTTGGGCACAGTTGTTTTTTGTAAAAGGTGTAAAATTGTATGCAGCATCAGTTGTTTAGTTGTTTGGTAAATATTGTGCTGATCAATCACGCGAGAGCTTGCAACGCCAATAGTGAAGACGCATTTATCTTGTAACCAATCATACATCTCAACTAATTGTTGAGGTTTGAGTTGTTTTGAGTCGATTAAAAGGTCATGAAAAACATAGGGGTTAAGTTGTACCGCTGCTACGACAACAGGGCCTGCCATACAGCCGCGTCCTACTTCGTCAACGCCGTATAATCTATTGCCAGAAGACCATAGATTGTTTTCGAGCTCATACATTTTATTGATTTTGTACATTTACAGTATGCTTTCTGCTTGTTCTAATCGACATATCCATGCATTTTGGAATTTGACAGACTACGTGAATTCTATATTCTCTTATGCTGTTACTATTAACATACTACCATACTACTAAAAATCAAAAAATAAGGAGTGACACAATGTCTCTTTCAACAGAGCTCCGAGTTAAGGAGTTATTACGAGAAAAAGGTTGGACAACCAAAGTTTTAGCAGAAAAAACAGGTATGTCTGAAAGTTATTTGACTCATATTAAAAATGGCACACGTCGTTGGAATGAAGATTCGTTACGTAAATTAGCAAATGCCTTTGAGGTGACTCCGGTTGATTTGTTTATGCAACGTCGTAAAAGAACGGATAATATTGATAACAATGTTAGTTTGCCCGATAAAGCAGATGTTCAATTACGTTTAGGTGTTATACCGGTCGTAGGCGATATTCCATCAAATCCGTCACCTTATACCAATCAGTTGATGCAAACAACATCAGGGTATAAAGACGTTTTTGTTTCAGCTTTAAATGCATCAGATCCATCTATGTTTGCATTGATGGTCGATTCTAACAATATGGCACCTATGTTTTATAAAAATGATTTATTGATCATTTCGCCTGAAGTTTGGATGCGGACTGGTGACATAGGAGCTGTGGAGTATGGATCACAAGTTACAAAAAAAGCTATCATGCGTGTTACGTATTCTGATGAATTTATTATTTTAACTCCTTTGAACCATAAAGATGCTCCTATTGCATTGGTACGAGGTAAGGATTATTTTAAAAACATTGGTAAAGTGGTCCAACGCATACAGAATTTTTAAGAGTTGTTTTAAGCAAAGCTAGACGTTTTTTAACGTTTTGTTAAACTTAAATATGTAATTTATTTTTTTAACCTATTATACCTGGCTAATATTATGCACAGGTATATTAATCCAAGTAGGGCGCATCATATGTTTAGATATGAAGTTCTTTTCTTGACCGTTCCTGAAATTACTAAGGACGAGTCAGAAGCAATCAAAGCACATTTTACGAAGGTTATCAGAGCGCACAAAGGTACGATGGTATCATTTGATCGCTGGGGTAAGTACCGTCTTGCATATCAAGTTGGTAAAAATGATTATGGTGTTTACTTTTTAACTCGTTTTGAAGTTGAAAATGAACAAAAACAAGCTTTGCTTGCTGCAATCAATGAAATTTTTGTATTCAAATTTAATACATTAATTCCAAAACACATTGTACAACGTCTTGATACAAAGGCATCATTAGAATATCGTCGTCCTGATTCACTTGAAGACAACCCTGGTGTTGATTCTTTTGTTGATGGTTTGATGAAAAAAGGTCGTAAGCCATACGAAGCTCGTGATAAAGAGCAAAATATGAATCTTGACCTTGAAAATGATATGGATGAACAAACAGCTGAGTAATCAGAATCTGTTTGGTGTTTTAAATTACGAAAAGATTTACTATGACAAAAAAAATCAAATTAAAAATCAGTGCACGTCTTTTAAAAAAGAAATTTCGCAAAAAAGGACATGGTCAAAGAAAACGTTGCCGTTTTTCAGACAATCCTGAAATGTTGCATGATTTGAACTATAAAAATACAGACTTGTTGAGAAAGTTTATCACTGAGCGTGGTAAAATATTACCATCACGCATTTCTGGTAACTCAAGCAACGTTCAACGAATCCTTGCGCAAGAAATTAAAAAAGCTCGCATTATGGGATTGTTACCGTTCTGTGCAACTGAGTATTAATAGTTAAGTCGCATGACGATTTATAGAATTGTTGTTGCATATGACGGCACGGACTATCATGGATGGCAAGAGCAGTCAGGTGCAACAACAGTTTCTGGCACATTAATGTGTGCACACTCTCGAGTTTTTTTCCAAGAAGCAAAAATATTAGGTGCATCACGAACTGATGCAGGTGTACATGCTTTAGGTCAGGTTGCAATTGTGCGATCTCCTGTAGCTGTTGAACCTGAGATTATGTTGCGCGCTTGGAGTAAAGCTTTACCTCCTGATATCACGATACGATCTATACACGTATTGCCACACTTGGTACATCCTCATGATGGCGTGATACAAAAAACATATGCATATCATTTTTTTATACAACGACCTTTGCCTTTTGTGCAAAGATATGGTGTGTTTATATACAAACCGGTAGATATTGATAAGCTCAAGCAGGCGCTTAACATTTTTACAGGAACACACGATTTTAGATCGTTTTGTAGTGGCAACGACTTGGTAGATACGATCCGCACTATTGATAGTGTTCAGGTGACGTATGTATCAACATGGAATGCGTATAGGATAGAAATGAAGGGTAAGAGTTTTTTAAGGTACATGGTACGTAGAATTGTTGGAGCTTGTTTGCAAGCTGCAATAGATTCTAGTATAACATTAGATGATTTGAAAACAGTATTGGAAAGAAAAAATCCGAGTCATACTCTTCCAAATGCACCAGCAAAAGGTTTAATCTTAGAACAGATAACATATGAAAGTGAAGGGGGGCAACAATGAAGAAAATGTATATGGCCATGCTGCTTGTCGTTACTTTGGGCATAGCGGGTGGTTATTATTTTTTTACAAATCGTACAGTTGGTCATAAGGTTACTTTAAAATCTGGGACAGTTTTTACGATCAAAGATTTTGATTATGACCGTGATCATGAAGATGTGGAACGTATTTTTAATCAACCAGACAATCGTTATTGGTTACTTGCAGATGGTTTGTACAACAACTATTCTGTGGATCATATGTTAAAGTATCGCGCTCGATATCAAGATTCTTATACGTCAACGCTAACATTAAAGGTTGGTTTTGTTGATGGTAAACTCGTTGCATTTACAGCTTATTATCCAGAATCGCCTCGTGTAGGCAGATTGCTGTTTTTATTGGTTGATGAATCGGTGCGACGTCTTGGTGCTGCTCGCGCTTTATTGCTATACGCTCTTGATAGAATGATACAAGAGGGTGCTTTAAAAGTTATGATTTATACACGCAATAATAATTTTAGAGCTCAAAATTTATATCAAAGTATTGGTTCAGTAGTCACACAGCATGATGATGTTGGTTTATTTTATACATGGTATAAGCCTAAAAAGTGATAGATATAAGCATTTGAAAATAACGTGAATAGTTATAAATAGATATATTTATGTAGGTGTGTTGTCTTGCTTGAAGACTGATATCTTTATGGATATGTAAAATTTGAAGTGGAAATGAAAGGATATTCTATGAAGAACTTTTTAACATTTTGGTTTTTAATAACAATTATGACAGGAACAGATCTTTTTGGATTAATGTTTAATGTTGCCGTACCAGAAGCTTTGGTCCAGCAGCAAGCAACTTTGTTGGTATATATGGTAGATCAGAATGATAATCAGGTGATAGGTAAGTTTCAGCTGAATGAAAAGTGTCGAGTGGAAGCAATACAGCATCAAGAGTTAGTTTGGACATCATGCGATGATGCTTCGTTAATGCAAACAGGTATCGATCTTTTAACAGAATCTAATGTTGATCAAAACTCTGTTGTTATTAGCTTTGATTTAGACTCTGAGGTGCGAATTGTGCATGTTTTGGTGGTAAAAGAATATTTTTTTGATGAAGATCCTATCTTTGGTATTGTTTCAGTGCCGTTTGATAGTATGAATTTTGATACAGTTTCAGATGAACCAGAAGATGCTTTAGAAATGCTTGCAAATTCAATTGATCAAGACTCTGCTGCTATGCAAGCAATGCATAGATCGTATCATCATGTTTGGTTTGATCAGTACATGTTGTATGCAAAAATATTTGTCATGATGCAGTACAACAAAGCGCAACGCTTAGTGCGGTCAGTCAAGTCTTGGTTGTTGTAAATAAGGATTGTTATGCAGCTATCAGATATACACATGTTTGCTTTTTACGCGCCAGATTTTTGGAGACCGAGCAGTGCAGCGGGTGACTTACAGTCGATCATTGATTCAGATTTAGTTCATAGGCTCACCAAGGTCTTGCGTATTGAAATCGGTGAAATTTTTGTTCTGTTTGATCAAAAGCTGTGTGGCCAAGTCAAGGTCCAAGAGATTTCTAAAAAAGAGATTGTTGTTGAAATTATAACGGTTGTTGTTCAAACTGAGCGCAACGATAAGATTGTCTTTTGGCTGCCGCTGTTAAAAAGGGAAGCTTTGCAAGAAGCTGTCTATAGCTTGGCTGAAATTGGAGTTTCTTCTATCCAATTGGTTATTACCCAAAAATCTCGTCAAAATTTATTGCATGATAAAGAGTTTGAACGCTTACAAGCAACGGTTATAGCTGCAGCTGAGCAATCTAAAAATTATCAATTTCCAGAGTTACTTAAGCCTGAAAAATTAGAGATGTTGTTGCAGCATTCGTCAGCTACGTCGGTAGACATAGTGTTTGATGTTTCAGGAGACAGATATCATGCATTGTATTCTAAAATACAACAAGCATCTGTTCTACGATTGCTTGTCGGTCCAGAGGGTGGCTTAACAGATGTTGAACTTAAAAATGTTCAAACGTTAGGATTTTTGACCTGTCGGTTGACTGATACAATCTTGCGGGCTGTGCAATCTGTAGCATTAGCTGCTGGGCTATTCCGACTGTAATGTAAAAGATTGTTTAAAGCATTGACTTCAAATACCTCATAGTTCATGGGGTAATTTTTTTATTAAAATATAATCAACTATTGATTTTTGCAGGTCAAAACTCATACTCTTATAGAGTATTTTTGTTTATAGTTAACAGTATGCTTAAAAAAGGTTGTTAAAATGATTTTTTTAAAAAGGCTTAAATTTGGGTTCATTGGCTTGCTGTGGTTTACATTTCAAGTTGGGGCAGCTAGTAGTGCTAATTTTGTAAGGCCTATTTCTTATACTCCGGAAGAAAATCGCGCTATACGTTCTTTAGCTATGCAATATGTTCCTAGTTTAGGACAACTAGGATTACGCCATGACTGTTCAGCGCAAGATGTAGATGAAGCTTTGGCAAAGCAAAAAAAGTTGATAGGGAATAAATATAATGCTCAAATAAAAAAAATTTTCCCTGATTACCCTACATTAACGCCTGATCAAAAGGAAACTGCAGATGCTGTTAAAGCACCCTTTGCGAAACAATTTCTCGACTTACAAAGTTTAGCTACTTCTATAAAAGAAGATTATATACCAAGAAGAGA
>JAGOTL010000020.1 GCA_018061805.1 Candidatus Babeliales bacterium | reverse complement strand
GTTCAGAAGATGCACCGAAGGCTGTGGGTCAATTAGTTGCCAAGTCTCAATCTCCTGCGTCAAAACAATCTGTAACAGCTCCGGCTTTGTCTCAAGCTGTTGCAAGAATTAATTTAGACGACGTGGATTAAATATTTATAAAGTATGCAAATTATAATAATTTATTAGGGGGCAGTATGTTTCAAGTTATATATATGTTTGCTGTGTTGTTAAGTATGCCGGCATATGGTGCATCAGCTGCTGGTGCATTTTCAGTAAAAAGTTCGGATGAAAATAGATATTCTATAGATATTGATAAAAATGATTTTAAAGTTTTAATACCTTTGTATAGACACCTTTATTCGCTTTATGGTGCAGATTATCCAATATCTCAATTTTCTAAAGATTTAGGTTTGACTGAGCGTTCGCAGAGTCTTCCTGATTTTACAAAATTTGGCAGTTTTTTAGATGAACGGTATATGTATGCTGCAGAAGTTCTTAAAAAATATTCAAGGCGAAAATTAGAAGCTATGAACAGGTGGGCGAAAACAAATCAATTAATGGATTTTTTTGAACAGAACATGGCTGCTGACACCTTAGATTATATAGATGATTTTCTTACAAAATTACAACAACAGACAGGAGAATCTGATTTAGTAAAGTTGTTGACATCTGTAAAAGCAACTAATCCAGAATTTTTGTCTTTATTGGCAAATTCAAAAGTTTATAATGACAAACCTTTAATCATAAATTTTTTGCAATCTGCGAAAGATCAACAGGTTGGTGATAATAAAGAAATACAGAACAATCTTATTGCTTTATTGGGTTTGTTGCCAGAGATTGATTGGAGCTTGGAAGATCGCCACGGACAATCTACTTTATCATTTTTGTGTGATGCTATAGCTTCTGGATTGGTAGGTTTGGAAGTACTTGATTTTGTAAAGTTTGATGGGGCCAATGGAGATAAGCGTATCTATAAAAATTTACTTGAAAAAACAATAAAAGAATTTATACCAAGGCTCCAGTATGGCCTGCCAGAGGAAAAAGAAGAGTATAACAATAAGTATCTAAAAGTGTTGTCTTCTATTTTGGATATAAAAGATAGTAACAATATTGGTTTAAAATTATTTTCAGATGAACCTCTTGTATTGGATCAGTTGTTTGACCGATTGTTGTCGCACGAAAATGACCTTGTAGGGGCAATACTGCCATATATACCTATAGTGGTTTTAGATAAATATATTGAAAAAAGAAAATTAGGACGCGGAGTAAATGTTCTTGCAACAGAGGAATATTTCAGCCTTATGAGAGCTCAGCAACCAAAAAATATTGATAAAAATAATGTAGCTCGTGCATTGTGGACAGGATATGAGTCATTTAAACGTGATGATAAAAAACCATTACAACAATTATTGTTTGATGTACCGTATGATCCAGAATTACAGCATGAGCTTTGCGATATGTTTTCGATAAATAGTTTATATTTACTTATGGAAATATTGTTGCGTAATAACCAAGATAAAGAAAAAGCATATCGATATATAGCGCCATGTGAATTACATTCTGAAATAAACAGGCACGCGACACATTCTGGTAGTGGACCTATATCTCGGTTTAACAACCAACAAGATTCTAATTATTTGCAACATAAAAAAAGATTTCATGAAATTTCAAATGTAAACGATGCATTAGAATTATTACATAAATCTTGTGTTGCTATTACAGAAAAAAATGAGCAGAGTAATAGTGAAAGGCGGGAATTTTTCGATCGATATGCACGAAAGATGGTAAAAGAGTTGAATAATGCCTTATTTTATTCTCTTATTAACTCGCAAGATTTTATATGCCAATTGTTTGATCAACAAAATATAGATTTTAATTCGTTGAAAGAATTAAACGCTTTAGCTAAGCAAAATAGCTGTATTGATATAAGTAATACGTTGAGTGCTTATATTGATCTGTATGGGATACAGAAGCCTGCGTTTAAAGATTCAGATTTGCAAGAGGTCGGTACAATATGGAACGCATTTGAGCAATTTAAGCAGGGAAACAAAAATCTTTTGCGAGAAGTTTTGTTTGATTTTCCATATAAGATGAAAGTTAAAACAAATAATAATGTATGGGTAGATAGAGCTGATGAAGCATTGCGTACAATATTTCCTTCTGTAAAAACTGCGCGAACATTGCTAAATTGTTTAGCGCAAAACGATTTGGAAAGAATTATGTCAAATAGGTATTTACGTTCATATGACCCATCACTTCCGAAGTCAGCATCTATTCAATTATCAACTAAGCATGATCCAAAAAAAGGAATATTTAAACATGATACTCGTAAGTTGTCTGAGCGTTCAGAAGATGCACCGAAGGCTGTGGGTCAATTAGTTGCCAAGTCTCAATCTCCTGCGTCAAAACAATCTGTAACAGCTCCGGCTTTGTCTCAAGCTGTTGCAAGAATTAATTTAGACGACGTGGACTAGGTATTATATTTTAAGTAAAGCGCTATTTGGCAAGCAGCTTAACGGCTGCTTGCTTGTTTGTATTTCGTAGTTATAAGAAGCATGATTTGAAATAAAGTACAGCGTGTTGTTATAATGCATGTATGATTTATATAATAAGATATTTTAGGAATATGATATGCAAAAAAAAGCATGGTTAGATTTATATCAGAAATATATGGTTGTTATGGGAACAATGGGTCAATTGATTTATTATTTTCAAGCATATCAAATTTGGACAACGCAAAGTTGTAGTGATGTTTCATTTTTTGGATTTTTGATTGCATTTATTTCGACAGCTAGTTGGGCTGTGTATGGATTTATTTTAAAAAATAAAGTGCTAGCTTTTGCGCAAACAGTTGGCTTTATAGGTTCATTGTGGTGTTTGATCATGATTCTTATGTATCGATAATCTATTTTTTGTTTCATACGATATAGATTAAAGATGTTTTCATAGTGTATGACTTTGCTTTGAAAGCTTTACAAATAACTGCTTTTTTTTTACCTTGTTACAAAGAAAGTCATGCTCAATTGCTTAAGGGACTAAGGATGTTATATCAAGCATCAGATAAAAATGATCATGTTCATGTTGCTGGTAAAATTGTAAAAATTACTGGGACTGTGATTGATGTACAGTTTCCGCAGGGCAAGACTCCCAAAATTAATTCAGAATTGTACATAGAAATTCCAGATCAACAGGGTAAAAAAACACACAAGGCTCGACTTGAAGTAGCATTGCAGCTTGGTGATGATATTGTACGCTGTATAGCTATTGAAAACATACACGGTATTAGCAGAAGCTTGGCTGTGCATGATACTGGAGCACCTATTAGTGTTCCTGTAGGACCACAAGTACTTGGTCGCATGTTTAATGTGCTTGGTGATGCAATAGACGGGTTGCCTGAAGTAGATGGCCAACGTTGGTCTATTCATCGTGAGTCGCCATCTTTTATTGAACAAAAAATTGAAAATGAAATTTTAGAAACAGGAATCAAAGTTATTGATTTGATGTGTCCGTACATTAAAGGATCAAAGATTGGTCTTTTTGGCGGAGCAGGAGTTGGTAAAACTGTTTTAGTAACAGAACTTATTCGTAACATTGCAAAAGAGCATCAAGGTGTTTCTGTGTTTACCGGTATTGGTGAACGAAGCCGAGAAGGTAATGAGCTGTGGCTTGAGATGAAAAAATCAGGCGTTCTTGATAAAACAGCGTTAGTATTTGGTCAGATGGGAGAGTTGCCAGGAGCGCGTTTGCGTGTTGGCATGACAGGTCTTACGATGGCTGAATATTTTCGTGATGTAGAAAAAAAAGATGTATTACTTTTCGTTGATAATATTTTTCGTTTTGTACAAGCGGGTGCCGAAGTATCGTCACTTCTTGAGCGTATTCCTTCAGCTGTTGGTTATCAACCAACGCTTGCTTCGGAAATGGGTGCATTTCAAGAGCGTGTTGCAAATACCGTTAATGGCGCTATCACTTCAGTACAAGCTGTCTATGTTCCTGCAGATGATATTACAGATCCAGCACCAGCGACAACGTTTATGCATCTTGATGCAAATACCGTGCTGTCTCGTAAATTAGTTGAGCTTGGTTTGTATCCTGCAATTGATCCTTTAGCATCAACATCAAAAGGTTTGACGCCAGATATTATTGGACAAAAGCATTATGATATTGCCCGACAAATTGAAGCAATTTTACAACGTTATAAAGAATTACAAGATATTATAGCGGTACTTGGTTTAGATGAGTTGTCTGAAAAAGATAAACAAATTGTACGTCGCGCAAAACGTATTCAGAAGTTTTTAACACAACCATTATTTACGGCAGAGTTTTCAACAGGCTTACCTGGTAAATATGTTCCACTTGCCAAAACGGTGCAAGATTTTGAAAAAATAGTCAGTGGTGATTGTGATCATTTACCCGAACAAGCATTTTATATGGTTGGCACACTCGAAGAAGTGTACGAAAAAGCAAAGACTTTATAACGTATGAAATTAAAAATTATTACGACTAAAAAAATTACACACTATGACGTTGATTGGGTTGAGCTTAATACTCCCGTGGGAAATATGATTGTGCAAGAAAATCATGTGCCTATGGTAGTTGAGCTTGCTGCGGGCAAAGAGTTTTTGTACCAAGTTACTGGTGGAACGATAGAATCTTTTGCGGTGTTGCAAGGTGTTGCTCATGTAGCTCGTACTGAAGTTAAAATATTATTACCTGTAGATTTATGAATACACCACTTGGATACATTATCGAAGGATCGTTGACCGACGGTTTTGTCATGCGTGTCGCACAAAATGCTAATCTTGAAGAGATTAAAGCGGGTAAGTTTGTCGCTATTGCAGGTGATCAATACACCTATTTTTCAATGATTACAAATTTAACGTTGCAGGTAACGCATCCTGATATTTTATTGTATCCTCCTATGCAAAAAGATAATTTGTTGCGTGATTTTTTAAAGAAAAAAAATATTTATGCAACAGCTCAAGTCAAACCAATGATTGCGCTTGATAAAAAAGGTCGTGCAATTCCGGTTAAAACAGTGCCACAACATTTTGCATCAGTGGTTGAAGCCTCAGAGCAAGATGTAGCAGCTATTTTTGGATCAGAATCTGATCGATTTAAAAAATATTTCAATATGGGTAATCCGATAGACATGGCAACGCCGGTGTGTATCGATTTAGAAAAATTAGCTGAGCGAAGTACCGGTGTGTTTGGTAAAAGTGGCACGGGGAAAACATTTTTAACACGACTGCTGCTTGCAGGGCTCATGAAAAAAAATGTCGCAAGCACAATCATTTTTGACATGCACAATGAATATGGTGTGCAAGCTCGTCAGGAATCAGATGTTAAATTTGTTAAAGGATTAAAGTCACTTTTTCCATCAACAGTTGTTATTTTTTCTTTGGATCCAGAAGTTACGCGTCAACGTGGGGTAAGTCCTGATGTTGAAGTACGAATTGGTTACAATGAAATAACGGTTGATGATTTAATGTCACTTGAAAATGAATTAAATTTACACAGAACCGCACTTGAAGCAGCACATTTGATTGTAGGAAAATATAAAGATGCATGGCTTTTAGTTTTGCTTGAGCGTGGCGTACAAGCTAAAGAATTTGCAGAAGAGTTGGGTGCCAACGTGGAATCTATTGCAGCTTTGTATCGCAAGTTAAAACGTATTGAAAAGCTACCGTTTTTTGTACCCGAAGTGAAGTATAGATCATCAGTGATTGATAGACTGATGGAATATGTTGAGCGTGGCAATCACGTGGTGATTGAGTTTGGTAATCAATCATCAACATTTTGTTATTTGCTTGTTGCAAATATTTTAACGCGTCGTATTCGCAGTGAATATGTTCATAAGACTGAAAAATATTTAAAAACTCAAAATCCGTCAGATCAGCCTCGTCAGCTTATGATTGTGATTGAAGAAGCACATAAATTTTTGAATCCTACCGCAGCAGCCCAGACTATCTTTGGTAAAATAGCGCGCGAAATGCGTAAATACTTTGTTACTCTTTTTGTGATTGATCAGCGCCCGTCAGGTATTGATAGTGAGGTTCTTTCTCAAATCGGCACTAAAATAGTTGCTCAATTGAGTGATGAAAAGGATATACAAGCTGTTTTAATGGGTGCTGCCAATGCAACGACATTGCGTACGGTTTTAGGCTCTTTGGACACTAAAAAACAGGCATTATTGCTGGGGCATGCTATTGCAATGCCGATGGTTATTGAAACGCGTACCTATGATGAGACCTTTTATGCCGCTATGCAAGATAGCCTGGTAACGCGACCTATCAAACAAACGATTGATGAGCTGTTTTAGAAGTTTTAATACAACGATCTATGGCTTGTTTTACTATAAAAAACCCCTCTGCTTTTGAGCAAAAACCCCACTTTTAGTACCCTGAAAAGGTATATAAAATTTAATGAGGGGTCTGTTATGAAAAACATACGTATTCTAGCCCTATTGGGCCTTTTGAGTGGATGCTTGTCGGTAAATGCATCTCAATCTAAATTTGATTGGAACATGCTCAAGCCTGTGCTGGGAGCAGGGTATGTAGCCGGCTCATATGCATGGATGAATAATGTAAAAAAAGATATTTCGGTTGCATCAACGGGCGATATTGCACCGGCGACATCTGTTATTCCTGTTATAGATATTTCGCAAACGATACCTGTTGCTGAGCCGTCATCGGTACGTAACGTTGAGGATGGATCATTTGCGTCTAAGGCTTTAGTAGGCTTGATGTGTTCTGTAAGTATCGGTTTTATAGGGACAAGTATCGCAACGATTATGGTACAAAATAGATTAGTACAAATTATTGGGCCATTTTGATGTTGATGGCGTTATGCCGCCAGTAGCACAAGTTAATAGAGGTGGTGCTGTGTTACCAGGTGTAGCACAACAGGTTGGTGCAAGGTTAGATGCTGCTTTGTTGTTAGCATCTGAACAATAAGTTTATAAGAAATATAAATACAAGGATTTATTATGGTACGTATTCAATTTTTAGTTTTTTTGAGCCTTTTGGTTGGTTGTGTATCTGTAGATGCATCATCGCAATCTAAAATAAATTTAAATATGGCAAAACCATTTTTAGGAGCAGGTTATGTAGCCGGCGCTTATACGTGGTTACAAAACGTCAGAAATATTCATACAAATCCCGCAAGTGGGACTGTTGCAGCAACAAGTTCTACAGTTTCTTCTTCAGCAACTACTATACCAGCAGGTACTATGTCGACGGCTCAAAAAGCTGCGGCAGGTTTTGTAGGAACCATTTTTGTAGTTGGCTTAGCAAACTCTATTCGAAATAAAATAGGACAAGCTGCAGCCGTAGTAGCTGATGGTGTAGAACCTTTACAGCAGGAAGTGGTCAATCCGCAACCAGTAGTACCCGTTGTTCAAGATGCGCAGGCTATTCCAGATGATGTTGAAGTAATTTTTGAATCAGAACTAAGAAGACCGGTAAATCCACAACCAGCTGTACAACAAGAAGTTACACCAGCGCCATCATGTCCGGTGTGTTTGGATGGTGAGGCTACTGTAATGCGTGATGGTAGAGGTAGATTTATAAAACCTTTTACATGTCAACACTCAATTTGTCATCATTGTTTTGAACAGTTGCATCCAACCTACCAACGAGATGAGCATGGACGTATTGTGTTTAATGCACAAGGTCGTATGGTTGAAGTAACGCTATGTCCACTATGTCGTGCCCAGGAAAGGCCATAATTTTTTAAAAATTATATATTTTTCAAAAACCACCATGTATGTAAAAATTGCTTACATGGTGGTTTTTCTTTTGTTCATAAGGCTTTATTATTAAATTCGCTATTTTTTTATGATTTTTTATACTACTAACAGTAAGTCTAACGTTATAGTATGGTTGTATCATGATAAAAATAAAAACCATTGTTGTATCCTTTTTTGTTCTTGTAACTATTGTTTTTTGTTACATGATGAGCCGTACGCGCGTGCACGTAAAAGATGAATCTGTATTGATCGTTGGAACGTCGCCTGATTATCCGCCATATGAATCTATAGATATTCAAACAGGTACTATCGTTGGACTTGATATTGATATTATCAAAGACGTAGCTCGCCGATTGAATAAAAAAGTTGTTATCAAGCAGATGCCTTTTACGAGTCTGATTTTTGGGTTGCTTGCCCATGAAATTGATGTGATTGCTGCAGGCATGACGCTAACGCCACGACGTGCAAAATTCGTTTTGTTTACAGATTGTTATGTGTGTGGTGATCAGTTTGTGGCCGTGACAAAAGATAGTTCTTTTAAGCCAACAAAAATTCAAGATTTGAGTGGTAAGCGTGTGGTTGTTAACACAGGTTACACTGCTGATACGTATATTTCTAATCATGAATCTATCAAATTAAAACGACTTAAAACTCCTGCTGAATCTTTACTTGCTGTGATGAGCGGTTCAGATGATGTATATGTTACCGCGCAGTCAGTTTTAGAAGCTATGTCTGCAAAAATACAACACTATAATTTTTCAGTGACAACGCTAACCGATATGCAAGGTGATGGATGTGCTTTTGCAGTCAATAAACATAATGTAGCGTTGCAACAACAGATTGATCAAGCGCTTTTAGACATGAAACAAGATGGAACTTTAGAACAAATAAAAAAATTGTGGATGAATCATGTTTGATTTTTCAATAGTCCAAGAGTTTGGATGGTTTTTTGTATCAGGAATACAAACAACGATCGCAATAGCTTTGTTGAGCTGTTGCATTGGTATCACGTTAGGATGTTTGCTGGGCATTGTTTTATCACTGCGCAATTTAAGAATTGTGCGCTCACTTATAATGGCATATGTTATTGTTATTCGTGGTACTCCAATGCTTATACAAGTTGCAGCGTTGTATTACATGTTAAATTTTGCGGGATATAATATTCCAGCATTTTGGTCAGCGGTGATATCGATTGGTATGAACAGCGCGGCATACATGAGTCAAATTATGCTTTCAGGTATTAATTCTGTACACAAAGGACAATGGGAAGCTGCAAAGGTGCTTGGTTTTAATCAAGTGCAAACAATGTGGTACATTATTTTGCCACAAGCAATACGTACTGTGGTTCCAGCATTTGGCAATGAGCTTGTGACGCTTGTGAAAGATTCAAGCTTGGCATCTATCATTGGTGTGTATGAATTAACACAACAAGCAAACGTGGTGATTAGTCAAACATATGATGCGCCAACGGTCTATGTTTTCGTAGGGTGTACATACCTTGTGATTACATCGGTATTGAGTCTATTGGTTTCATGGTTAGATAAAAAGATGCAATATCATGCTTAATATAAAAAATATAACAAAGAAATTTAACGACAAGGCTGTGATTGACAATGTTTCCTTGTCAGCACAGCAAGGACAAGTAATCGTGCTTCTGGGGTCATCTGGAGTGGGTAAATCAACTATGCTTCGCGTGTTGTGTAATCTGGAAAATGCAGACTCGGGCATTTTAGAGTTTAATGGTGCGCCTTTACACTTTGATCAAGTGGGTATGGTGTTTCAAGATTTTAATTTGTTTCCTCATTTGACTGTGCTTGAAAATATTACTTTGGCATTACAGCATGTTGCGCAACACGAAGAATCTGTTGCAACAAAAATAGCATTTGAGATGTTGCAAAGATTTAACATTGATCACAAAGCATCATCGTATCCAGCTTCATTGTCAGGCGGACAAAGACAACGCGTAGCTTTTGCGCGTGCACTAGCGCTTAATCCTAAAATATTATGTTTGGATGAACCAACGTCAGCATTAGACCCTGTTTTAACAGCAGAAGTTGCAACTATTATAAAAAATGTAGCGCGACAAAATATGATTGTTATTATTGCGACACATGACATTGGACTTCTTGAAAATTTAGATGCAACAATTTGCTTGATGCAACATGGACAAATTGTGCAGCAAGCAACAACGCTTGGATTAGCGCAACAGCCTAATGATTTTGGGCAGATAAAAAATTTCATGCAAGGAAAAAGCTCGGTGCAATAGGGTTTTGTTTTTTAAGTGCGATGGAGAGCAAATAATTCCTTGACTTCCATCTATGGGCTTGTTACTATTGTGACCAGAAAAAACGTCCCTAATCGAATGATACTTTTGAGTATCATTCACCCCCCTAACCCTTCAGCTTATTCTAAGTTGAAGGGTTTTTTACTCGTCATGTTTTCTACAGTTTTTTTGTTCAATATGCCAATGTAAAAAAAGATCGTAGATAAATTCTAATCGTGCTTGTTTTTCTCTGATTACTGTGGTTGTAACGGTGCAGGGAAAAAATTTTGCGCAGTGTATTTTTTTTAACCACGTTTTGAGATGTACATATTGTTCAAGAATCTTTTTTTCACGGTAAATATCTTGTACAAAATTATGAAAGCAAGCGCTATCTTGATTGAGTGTCTGACTCTGGAAATAGTGCTTGTAGATATCAAATAAAAGTTGTTGCATAAGTTCGTGCTTTGGTTGCACAATAAGTTGTGCACAGCTACATGATTCTTTCCAGCAGCACCACGCTTGTGAATTATGAATTGTTTTTATTGTTTGCTGTATGACACAGTAATAATACACGTACAATGATAGTAAGAAACTTGCTGCAATAGACCATTTGTGATGGTACAGCATTGCAAAAGGTTGGTCTATAAAATCAAAACTATATTGTGTAGGTACGTCTGTGTGTATTTTTGGTGTTTGATGCACAGTTTCTTGTAGGGTGTCGGTATGTTGCTGTACTTCAACGTTGGGTCCTGTAGTTCTTGAATCTTGGTATGTGTTGACAATCAGCGTTATTGGGGATTGTGGTTTTTGTTCTGACGTACGAGCTGTATGTGTGCATATTACAATTAAAAGAAAAAGTGCTGTATGTATCATGGCTACTCGCTAGTTTCCTAAATGTTGTTCGCTTATTTCGCACAGATCAAAGCCGCTTGTGCGTGTCGAAGAAGTTGTGCTTGATGAAGCAATTTGTTTTGGCTGTGTATTATTTGGTGGAATAACTTGGGTATATGTATTTTGATGTACAATGTGGCTTTGCAATATTTGTTCTAAACGCAATTCATCTGTGGGTTCATGAAAAGCGGTGTTACTTTCTGCGCTTGCATCCAGCGCTGCTTCAAATTCCGTAAAGCAAAATTGAGCAAAGGCAAGAGCAAGTGTTATACAGTTGTGACCTGGAGTTCTAGGCGTAAGCGAGTTTGAACTATCGTATGAAGCATACAAAGATGTATGTGCACATGTGTACATTACAATGAGTGTGAGTTTTTTCAACATAGTGTTAATCCTTATAGTTCAGAAGGGTTGTTGCAAACCATATCAAATGAGCTATTGGTACTAAATGAAGTGGTAGGGACGTTTTCAGGCAGATCTTTTTTGAACGGTTGTTTTAATTCGGGTGGCGTAGGCGATCTTGGACTTTGAGGAGATTGGTTTGTGCAATACTGTTCTTGCAGCGGAATTGAAGGGTCTGATTCAGCATAAAAAGCAGTGCGTCTATAAGAATTAGATGTAGGCATGCAACAGCAACACAAAATATTTAAGAGCTGCTGGGTAATGGTTGGTTTTGCGTATGCATAGGTCGAAAGTGTAAGTAGGGAAAATAAAATTGTTTTTTTAGCTACATATTTCATATCACGCTCCTTATATTGGAAGCATTGTTTGTTATGATTTAGGCATAATAAAATGAGGTACTATGGGAGCTTTTGCTATTGTTTTTTCAAGGGGCGTAGATTCTTTAGGCATTACTTTGGCTTCAGGGGTAATCTGCATTTTAGGTTCTATTATTTTTGCCTGAGTTGATTCTTTTGCTATCGGTAGTACCGTAGCTTGCAATGTTTGAAGTTTTGGATGTGCAGTTGTGATAGGAGTATTTTTTAAAGCTGGTACATCATGCAGAGCTTTTGGATCTGTGATGATGTGTAAAGCAGGCTTTTCTGATGGTGTGTTTTTTACAAGTTGCCAACTGTTATTGCTGTATGTAATTTTAAATTCAGAAATACCCATCTGTTTGTTTGCAGGTTGGATAACGGTATCACCGCTGATAAGAAGGTATGTTACTCCTTGCAAAGTTGCGCTTGTAGTTATGGGTAAATTTTTAAGAGTAGGTGTAACATTAATACCCCTTTGAGGTTTGATAGTTAAATTGGTATTGATGGTAAATGTTTGAATTTTTGGGTTTGCGCTGGTTGAGTAAGCGATATTGATTTTGGTGAGTTGTGCTGATTTGGTTGGATGCGTGTTAAATATCGTGATAGCTGTTAGATCGTGATCAATAGTAGCGCTACATTGTACATAGGCATAGGTGTTGAGTGCGCATAGTATAAACAGTATATTTTTCATACTAAATATTCCTTTTTTAAAAATAGTCTTTGTGCATAGCGTACTTTTAATCAAGCAATAAAGTGAAGGTTTTTGTGAATAATAGATAAAAGTTTTTTTGCCAGTTGTGATGTAATTATTTTTAAAGCATCTTGATTGTGTTCTTGGATGTTTTCTTCACACTTTTTTAAAGTGGTGTATAAAAAGTGGTTTTTTTGGACGGTGTTCATAAGGCTTTCAATGGTGATAGTATCTTGAACGGTCCAATACATTTGTTCGTGCATATTATACACTTGCGGCTTGAAAGTTTCTATGATGTGCATGCTGTTTTGTAAAAATTCAGAACATGTTTTATCAATAATTGAAAAATCGTAACCAGTGGCGGTTGTAAAAGTTTGTAAGAAATCTTGTTCGTTAAATGTAGTACTTTTATTTTTTAAACTGTTTTTGATTGCAAAAATACACAACATATAATGATTAATAAAATGAGATGCATTGAGAATGCATACGATGTTTTTACATTTAGTGTATTGTCCGTATGTGTCGATTAAATAATTTCCAGCAACATATCCAATCAGAGTAAACCATAAAGGATGATGCTGTATGAATGCTACAATATTGTCTTTATGTACGTAGCCAACAGTTGACATTAAAGTAGTCAGGAGTGCTATGCGCCAATGCGCAACTTGTTGCTGCTCTGCGATGTCTATTGCCAGCGGAGAACATGAGAACCTTTCATTTTTAGAAAATAAGGTAGAGCTGCACGTTAAAACCAGTGTGGAGATCAATATAAGATGTAGTTTCATATACAATTCCTTTCAAAACGTTAATGTGCTTCGTTACAATAACTTGAGTTTTTAAAGGTGAAATTATGAATAATATGATACGTAAATTATCTTTTATTATGCAATATTGCAACCTTGTTTTATTGTGCTGTTTGCATACAACTTTTTTACAGCCTGTATCGTCAGAGGTAGTGCAATGTAAAGATATAAAAATGATGCGTTTGACACAAGATGATGATCAACTTTTTACAGATATTATGGCAACTACGGTTCATTTGTATGAATCTTTAATAAATATATCAGGAATGTATTTAAGTGGCGTTGTGGTTGACACAAATCAATTGTATGAAAAAGTTTTATATGAATGTACCAGCCATATTTTTATTATCATGAGATTACTTTTGAATTATAGTCCAAAAATGATTCAAAGCCCGGCACTTAAACCAAAGCAAAAATTAAAAAGAATGATAGGGGTATCACTTTTTTTAGGGATATGTGTGGTTTGGTACAAGGAAGGGTTTTATAAAAACGCTAAAAAAAATTCATTGGAGCAACATTATTTAATGAACAATACATCTTTGCGTACGATGGCTCAGCGTCCAGCAACTCCTTCTGATTGGAAAATGTAAAATTAAGATCTTCATTTTTGCAAACTTGTGTTAGCCAGTAACATTGCTATACTTTTGATAATTATCGGTATAGCAAGTTGGAGATAATCAATGTTTTTATTATCTGTCTTAAATTTTATATATGCTTTGTTATGTTTGTTTGTTGTGTTGATTATTTTGATTCAGCGCGGCAAAGGCAACATGGGCTTGGGTAACGTTGGTGGAAATAATCAAATGTTATTTGGTAGCTCTGGTGGACAAGATATTTTTCAAAAAATCACATGGGTATGTTGTGCATTATTGCTTGTAGGTTCACTCGTGCTATCATTGTCACGAGGTAAAGGTGCAGCATCGTATCGTGTAAACTATCAAATGCCACAAGAAGAAGCACTTCCTGGAGAATAGTTTTTTCTGATCTTAATTATAAAAGGATCACATGATTATAGGCTTTGTTAATGCAGTTGGTATAAAAGTTATCGATGTTTGTGATCAATTTGGTCAATACGTACTTTTTATAATGCATGCTATTTGGACAATGGTTTCACGGCGTCCAAAGATCGAAAAGCTTGTGGTTCAAATGGAAAACATAGGCGTAGATTCTTTTGCTATTAGCGTTTTGACCGGAATTTTTGCGGGTGCTGTGTTAACACTGCAAACATACTATGGTTTTACAAAGTTTGGTTCTGAAAATATGATAGGTCCTGTGGTTGCGTTGTCACTGACACGTGAACTTGGGCCTGTTTTGACGGGCTTGATGGTGACTGGTCGCAGTGGTTCTGGTATTGCAGCTGAGATCGGGACTATGCGCATCACTGAGCAAATAGATGCACTTGAAACATTGTGCATCGATGTGCATCAATATTTAATTGTACCGCGTATTTTAGCAGGAGTTATTATCCTGCCTTTTTTAACTATGTTTACTATGTTTTTTGGTATCTTTGGTGGATATGTCGTATATGTTTATTATTACGGTTTAAATCCCGTTGATTTTACCGAAGGTATAAAAAACTTCTTAGAGCTTGAAGATGTTACGGGCGGTCTTATTAAATCGAGCGTCTTTGGGTTTATTCTCACAAGCGTAGGATCGTTTGTGGGATATGGCACGCGCGGAGGTGCTAAAGGTGTTGGTCTTTCAACTACTCAGACTGTCGTGGTAGCATCGATTTTGATTTTGATATCTAATTACTTTTTAGCGATGTGGTTGTTTGAAAACGTGTAATTATGAACAAAATAAAAATAGTAAATTTAAAAAAGAGGTTCGGAGAAGGTCGTTGGATTTCAAACGATCTTAATTTAGATATTCCGACTGGCAAAACAACGTGTATCATTGGTCAATCTGGTGAAGGTAAATCTGTTTTGCTGAAACAGGTTATTGGTCTGATTAAGCCAGATTCAGGATCTATTTTTGTAGATGATATTGACATAGTTGCGTTGACAGGTGAAGCTCGTGAAAATAACTTTAAAAAATTCGGATATGTTTTTCAGTTTGCAGCGTTGCTTGATTCTTTGAGCGTGTATGAAAACGTTGGTATCGTAGATCTTGAGAATGGTATCGATCCAGAGATAGTGCGAACTAAGGTTAAAGAAAAATTATCTATGGTTAATTTGGCTGAAGATACGATTGATAAATATCCTTCAGAGTTATCTGGTGGTATGAAAAAGCGAGTTGGTCTTGCAAGAACATTAATGGGTAATCCTGAAATTATTTTATACGATGAGCCAACAACCGGCTTGGATCCTATCACATCATGCGTAGTGCATGAACTTATAGCTGACATGCAAAAAAGATTAGGCATTACATCTGTGGTTATTTCTCATGATGTTGAAATATTTAAATATGTTGATTATGTAGCCTTATTATATCAAGGTAAAATAGTAAGCGTCGTTGATGCAGCTACTATTTGGGAATCTGAAGATCCGTATATTAATCAATTTA
>JAGOTL010000019.1 GCA_018061805.1 Candidatus Babeliales bacterium | reverse complement strand
GTTACGTACGGCATAGAGCGGCATATTAAGGCCGAATTACCGTGGGTTACGCGGGTAGAAGTCATAGAAAAAGAATAGTTTTTGTACGATCTAGAGCCTGTTTTTATAAAAAGGCGTTACCCCTTTTGCGGCTATTTTTATCCTATGATACAACTAGTATATGTAGTTTAAAATAAGATAAAAACTACAAAAGAGGTATATAGGTATGAAGTCACAAGTTTCTTGTTAAAGCGAACTATCTAAAAGGATAGGGGGCTTTTGCAAAAAGGTTGTTTGAATACGATACTTATAATAGATAATAAAACAAATATGGAGGTTTCTATGAAATCTAAATTATTCTTAAGCTTGTCACTTTTGACAGCTGTTTTCTCAATGAATGCAAATTCAAATGCTATATCACGATTTGTTGTGCACCCTAAAGTAGGTCACGTGTACAAATCAACGATACGAGATTTTTCTCAAGCAGTATCAGCAAAAACATCAACATTGACAAATCCTTTTGTTCAAATGGGTGCATTGTGTGCAGCGACAGCTTCAACTGTAGCTGGTTCATTATACGGCGCAAGTCAGTATCAAAATGGACAAGATGTTGCAGCAAAAGCAGCACAAGTAGCAGATCGTAAAGCTAGAGCATATCTTAAAGAAGCTGAACTTAAAGAACAAGCAGCATATATCCAATTAGGTTTAAATGATGCGAACAATACACGTTTTGCACAATTTAAAGCACAATTAAACAATGGTTTATCTATAGCTAAAAACTATAAGAAAACATCAGCAGTAGCTGGTACAGTTGTTGTTGCTGGTTTGGGTTATATGGGTTACAAAAAATTAGCTGCAAAATATGCACAAGCTAAAACTGTAACAACTCCAGTTGTTAACACTCCTGTAGTTGAAACTCCAGTTGTTAAAAAAGCTTTAGTTGCTAAAAAAGCAGTTAAAAAATCAACATCTAGCCGTCGTAACAATTGTAACCGTCGTAAGTAATATTAATTTATTACCTTAATCGGTACGTGTTATTAACGTAGTATAAAATACAGGGACATATGCATATTGTATATGTCCCTGTATCTATTTTTAAAAAGTTTATTAATAACAAACAATGCATAATCTAACAGTTAGTAGTTGCTTGTAAAAAGGGTATAGGCTTTTGTTAAAAGGCTTTAGGTATGAGATACTTAGAGTAGATATTAAAATACAATAAGGTGGTTTTTATGAAATTTAAATTATTTATAAGCTTGTCACTTTTGACAGCTTTTTTTTCAATGAATGCGAGCACTTTGCAAGTATCACAACTTATGAAACATTCTATCTTGGCTGCCAAAGAAAGCATTAGACCATGTATGAAAAAAATTGGTACAGGCTTACATCGTGTTGGTAGAATTACGACAGGTGTTGCGGTAGGTGCTGCAGTTGGTTGTGGGCTTGGATATACTACAGAACAAACAGAGTTGTATGGAGAACAAAAATCATTAGTTGATTCAATGGTTATTGCAGATTTACAAGCAGATCAACAGCAAGAAGTTAAACCTGTAGAATTTTCAGAAAGCTTTCTTATTGACGCGGGTAGAAATGGTAGTGTAATTCTTGCTTTAAATGATAATATACAAAATCATATAGCGCCTAATAGGATTAAGGTTAAAAATAGCAATACGTTCTTAAAAAGGCTTCAAAGTAATTTTAAATATAATATGAGTGTTATGAAATCTGGGTTATCACATGGTGTTAATTTGGCTAAAACTCATAAAACAGCTTCAGCAGTAGCTGGTACAGTTGTAGTTGCTGGTTTGGGTTATATGGCTTATAACAAAATAGCTGCAAAATATGCACAAGCTAAAATGCCAGTTGTAACAACTTCTGTTGTTTCAGTGCCAGTTGAAAAAGCTGTTGTTAAAAAAGCTGTTAAAAAATCAACGCCAAGTCGTCGTAATAACAGCAACCGTCGTAAGTAATCGAACTTATTACATTAACGGTATAATATAAAAAAATATAGGAGCATATACTTAATGTATGTGCTCTTAGTTTGGTAAAAATATGGGGGTTTCTATGAACATGAAATTATTATTGAGTTTTTGTGTATTGATAACGGGATGTCATTTGTATTCAGATGTTGCGCTGGGTGTAGCCCAAGCAAATGCTGTTACTTCTGACGTTCAACTTTTGGCGTCGAACGTTGCAAATCAGAATTATCGTATATTTGATTATTTTGATAAGCAAAAGCGTAGATTGCGCGAATATAGTACTCAATGGCAAACATTACAGGCCACAAAACATCTTTATCAAGGTACACTTGATGAGTGTCGCAGACAAAGAAATCAGGTCGTGCGTGGTAGAAGTAAGCAATATAATGATCATTTAGATTTGGTTATTAAACACAGAGTAGAGTTTATTAAAGATATTAATATGCAATTGCAAAAATTGCGTCCTGATATATCTAATACTGCTGTAGTTACCTACAAAAAACCTGAATCAGCTTTAATGGTAACCGATGCTGTGTCAAATCAGCATAGTTTTAGTCATATTCCTAAGGTATTGAATCATGTTAAGGCGCAAGCGCAGGCATTATTGGGTTATACTGTTAGTAAGGTTTCGATGACCACTGGTGCCAAAGTAGAGTTGCCAAAAAACATACAAACTCAAGATCGGCATGTTGTATCGGTATTGCCACAAAAAAATACGTATAGTGCATATAAAAACATGCAAGATCAAGTTTCTCGGTTGATACGTTATCAACCAGAACGTATCGTTTCAGCATCGGCTCAACATACGATGGGATCTACGGCAACATCGTCAGCATCAAATGTTGCATCTCATACATCAAGTTTTTTACCACGCCGACTTAAGGCTGGTATTGCTTTGGTGACAGGGGCTGCAGGGTATGGAACGTATCAGTATATGCATAATAAAAATCAAGAAACAGCAGATGTACCAGATGTTCAAGCGGTTCCTGTATCATCATCAGCAACAAACAGTGCTTCTGTGGTACCTACATCGAAAAAATCATGGTATGAAGTTGTTCCATCATTAGTAGGTGATCATAAGCCATCGGTTGCTGCGTTAGGGTTGTCAGCAGGATTGGGTATTGGCTACGCGTTGTATCAAAAAAAGAACGCTCAAAAAGTGGTAGCACCAAGCAGTGCGCCTGTTTTAGAAAATGTTTCTCAGGTTTCAAATGTTGTAAAAGTACCGGAACAAACAATACGTTCGATTGCTGTACAACATAAAAATAATGCTTCTATAAAAACAAAGCAGAATCAGCATGTAAAATTAAATCATCGTTGCAAATGTGCACAACTAAAAAATAAAACAAAATCAAAAAATAAACGTTCATAATTATAGAATCACAAATATACTATGTGAAAAAGAGCTTTTCGTTTGCGGGAAAGCTCTTTTTTTGTTGTTGATTTGAAAATGTCGTTGGTTTTCTGATAGAAATAAAAGTATCTGTAAATGTTGCTTTGTATTGCAAAAACATCCGATTCTTTTATACTGGTAGCATTATTAACAACTTTCAATATCAGAAGGATTTTCTATGAAAGTTAAATTTTTATTGGTAGCAGCAATCGTATGTAATGGTGCTATCTTTGCAGACGACGCTGTTAAATCATTCTCATGGTGGGGCTTAAAACCTACACCAGCTGTAAAATCTACAGCAGCTGTAAAAGCTTCAGACGTTGTAAAAGCTCCAGAAGTTGCAACACCTGCACAAACAGCGCCTACTCGTATGCAAAAAGTTGTAACAACTGTTAAATCAGCTGGTAAATCAACATATGCTACGCTTGCAGCTCATCCAAGAATCGTAACAGCTATCGTAGTTGCATGTGCAGCAGCATCAGCAGTTTACGCATATAGCGAAGAAATTTTTGCACAAGAAGAAGCGTAATTTAAAAACGACTTTTTTTGCAAAAACTTCTATTGATTTAAGATAGAAAAAATAGGTTGTCTATTAAAGGCAACCTATTTTTTTATGCTAAAAAGATTACGCATTTTTATAGGTATCAGTGTTTGATGTTGCTTTGCGCAAGCATTCTGACTTACAAGCAGGAGAGCTTCATTATTTTTTGTTAAGGATTATAATCAGCATGATGTATGAAATTCTATAAGTTTATAAAAAAGGGCCAATATGAAAACTGTATGCATCATGCGCGTTGTCTGTTGTGCGCTACTTATTTTACACATTGGTACATCAAAGTTGTTTGCTGCAGAAGGTTTTTGGAATAATGTGCGAGAAACTACGGGTAATGTAGCGGGAAAAATCGGAACAGTATTCAATACAAATCCATTTGCTGTTACAAAATTGTCACAAGATGTAGAAGAACAGATAGCTAAAATAGCAATACAGTCAGTTGAAGAAATAAAATCTCACGTCACAATGCCTCAAGGTTCAAGGTATTCAAATTGCATATATGCGCTGTCGAAAAAAAATGTGTTAGCTGGAGTAGCGTCAGTTGGACTTACAGCAGGTTTTTTGGCATATTGGTATTATACTATGTCATGGATATCAGAAGCGCAGGATTTAATTGCAAAATCACAAGAAGATCCGAATGCTATGTTGTATGAGATGATGATATTGCTTCAATCTTGGAGTGGTTTGCCATCTGTTCAAGCAAAGATTATCCAATATTTGGCATCAAGTATGGTTATTACTCCAGAGCTTCTTTCGGTGTTTGATCAGTATCGAGGGTAATTGGAGCAGCAGCTTTTAAAAAAAGAGATACATAATGTAAGTTGATAAGGTAATTGCATAATTATTAAAAAAAATGAGCATATATGTACAATCCTATGAATTTTTTATCACAGAGCTTTATTGTTTTTACATTGTCTTTTGGTATATGCGGCATATTGCACCCAAGTGTTGCTGATTCTGTTGTTGATACGTCTGATTTTGTTGCTGCAAGTGTTCAAAAACATGTAACGTCTGAAAGCGGAAATGTCGTCAATCAATCATCGCTGGTACCAAGTGAACCAGAAAGCGTAACAGATGATGAGGAAAAGTTATTTGTCGCCTGTGGCTACGCAAAGGAGCTCGAGGTACATGCGAAAGATGGATTTGTTTTGATTGAAGCTGCTATTAAAAAATCTATTGCCTTAGAAGAGCGTTCTAAGGTTAATACCGCTCAAGAGCAACAAGTATCTGATGTCGTAAGTGTTGTGCAAGATGACACTAATTTTTATGTTGCATGTGGTATTTGTGCTATACCGGTATTGGTCTATGCGGTTCATACTTTGATTAAAAAACAAAGAATGAGTTCTCAAAGAATGATAGCATTGGTATTGTCGAAATATACAAAAACTACGTTGCAAAATGCATACTTAAAGCTGTTGCAAGTTCTTGATCTTGAACAAAATGAGAGCGCTGTTGTCGTACATTTGCAAAAGAAAGATGTCGCATGTTTGTTAAAATTTATTCGTACCGTACCGTCAAAAAATAACCGTCGCCTGTTGGTAGCAGTAATGTTGAAAAAATTCAATATGAATGCTGCGAGTAAAACTCGTTGTGTGCAATATTTAAAATCGATATTGTAATAAAGTTGGCATTAACCTTGTTGATGAATGGAAATAGTACTTCCGGTTCGTTTTTTTTCGACTAAAAACTGTACGGGAAAATGTTCTTTCATCTCTGATAAGTGTGATACGACAATAATTTTGGCAAAATCATTTTGGATTTTATAGATATTATCCATAATTAATGAGATACCTTCATCATCTTGAGACCCAAAGCCTTCATCTATAAAAATGGTTTGAAGTGTCGTACCTGCTCTACGAGCCAGAAGTTTAGATATGCCTATGCGTAACGCAAAGTCGATGCGAAAAGCTTCTCCCCCAGAAAACATTTCGTAATCTCTGAGTCCAAAAGGATCGGCGATTTTAATATCGAGCGTTTCTTTGCTGCCACCTTTTTTAAGATCGCGAAGTGATTCAATAAAAATTTGGGTTTGATTATGGGTTAATCGAGCCAATATCAGATTAGTTTCATGTTCTATTTCTGGAATAGCTTGTTCTATGAGTAAAGCTTGAATACCATCTTTGCCTAAGGCTTTGGCAATATCTTGATAATCGATCATTTCTTGGTACGTTGCTTTGCTTTGGTGCGTGATGCGTTTTAATTCAGCATCAAGTTCTTGTTGCTTCTTCTGTTTTTGTTCCAAGGCGCCTTTTTCAATCAAATATTGTTGCCGCGCATTGTCCGCGGTTTGAAGTTCTTGGGCAATTAATTTTTCTTGTTGAAGATGTGTTTTTAACTGTTCTGGAATATTGATATATTTTTTTCGTTCAAGCTCTATGTTGGCCATAGTTTGCTGTAAAATATCTATTTGTTGTTGTAATTGCTGAAGTTTAATCTGTTGTTGTGTTTGGTCTTGTGTATGTGTGTACAGTTCGATTTGTTGGCGAATTGCTCGTACATCTTGTTGATCTTGATGATGTTGTTGCGCATTATACGCAGTAGTATGCGCTTGTTGTTCTATGGTGTGTATTTTTGATTGAATATCAACAATAGTTTGCTCTTGTAAAGCAGTATGTAATTCTTTTTCAAGATCTATGAAGCTTTGTTGTGTTAGGGTAAGCGCTTGCTGCGCTGCTCGTAGATCAATGGTGACCTGTTGTACATGCTCAGAGTATTTTTGTTGTTGTTTGATGAGCATTTCGTGAGCTTGTACGTGCTGGGTATATTGCGCTTGTAGCTGTAGACTATGTTCATAGTGTTGCTGTTGCTCAGAGCATAAAGATTGTAAGTTTTGTATGCTTTGTTTCAGGTTTACAATTGTTTGTTTTGTTGTTTCTAGTTGTTCTTGTGTGCTTTTGAGTAGATGGTTTAATTTTTCATGCACATTTTTTTGATGTTGCTGGTCAAGAGTTTGGTCGCACAAAGAACATTCTGTTGTTATTTTTTGTATGTCAGATTCTATGGTGCTGATATGTTGCTTAAGATACGTTCCTTGGGCATACAGTTGTTGATACTGTTGTTTTTTTTCTTCAAGCTGTTGCTTGGTTATTTCATAATTTTTACCAAGTTCTTGGAGTTGTTGAACATCGCGTTTTAAAGCAGCTGTATGTTGGTCAGAGTTGTTAATAAGAAGTTTGTGCTGTTGAACGGCTTGGTTTTGTTGTTGCAATTGTTTTTCAAGTTGACGGATTTGTTCTAGTTGCGTTGCTTGCTGCGTACTGAGCACATGTTTTTTTTGGTCAAAGATTTGAGTTGTGCTCTGTATCTTTTGGTTAAGTTGATCTTTGAGTTGTAAATATTCTTCTTTGAGTTTTAATTTTTTTTCATGCTGCGCTTGTTGGAATTCTACTTTTGCAGTCAGGTTTTTTTCGTGATGTATCAGTTCTTCTTTAGAAACGTTGTGTGGTGTTGCAAATTGTTTTTGAAGCGTGCTGCGCTCAGTGGTAAGCTGCTGTACATTTAGAATTAATTCTTGCTGTTGTTGTTGTAAAAACAGATCTTTGTGTTGTTGAGCTACAATAGTTTGATGTGTTTGTTTCAGATCTTGTTGTGCAAGTTCGAGCTTCTTGAGTTCTTGTGCGTTTATGGTTATTTTTTCATCGATTTCAAATCGAGCAGAGTTGATATGAGCTAACTCGGCAAGCTCTTGATGGATTCTTTGTATGATATGTGTTTGGGTATTATATTCTTGTTGAATATGACGAGCATGGGCAATAGCTATTTTTTTTTGATTTTCAAATTGTTGTAACTGTAAAATTTGAGCTAAAATTTCTTTGCGCTCTTTAGGTGATTTTTTTGAAAATTCGTTTGATTGGCCTTGCCGTAAAAAGGTTGAGTTGGTAAAGGATTCATACGTGATTCCAATAGTACGTTCAATCTTTTCTTGGGTATCTTTGATTGTTTTATCTGTTAAGGGAACGATTTTTTCATCGTTATTTTGTATTCCAAAATCTAGTGTTGCAAAATGTTTTGATTGTGTTTGCAAATATTCTCGTCGAATGCGATATTTGATGCCATTTACTTCAAATTCTAAAATGATCATCATATGTTTTTGGCCTAAATGCATCAATCCTGCATCAGGTTTACTGTTACCCGAAGATTTACGGGCTTGTCCCCAAATAGCCCATGTAATTGCATCAAGTAATGCAGATTTTCCATGACCATTTTTACCCGACAACGCAATGAGATGATACGGTCTGAAATCAATAATTTGAGTTTCAGGTCCATAACTTAAAAAATTTTTGATGTGTAAAATAAGTGGAATCATATACAAATAGTATCGGTAAAAAGATTCATGGTTTTTGGACAGCTTTTATGGTACGCTTCAAGCAGGTTTTTACAGAGTTTAAAAAGTATACTATGTAATGGTGCACTATGCAAAAACATATTGTTCGTAAGTCAGATATACGCGGTGTTGTAGGAGTTGATGTTGATCTAGGTAACTTCTATGTATTGACACAATCTTTTTTAGTATGGCTGAAAAATCAAGCACCTTTTCAACGTGTTATTGTGGGTATGGATGGTCGTTTGCATAGTCATGATATTTATCAAAAAGTATCGCAAGCTATTATTGATGCAGGGTATCAAGTTTATTTTGTTGGTGTGTGTCCGACTCCTGTGTTAGTGCACGCATTGTATCATTTATCAACGCATGTAGGGATTATGATCACAGCATCATCTGCTGGATCAGAATATAATGGATTAAAACTCTACGCACAAAAAACGTTGGTAGAAGGCATTGCATTGCAGGAAATATATGACATAGCAACGCATGGTATCGTTGTGCAAAGTGCTGTGCAGGGTAAAATTATTCCATGTCCTATTGTGGATCATTATATTGATACTCTTAAGCAATATTTCTCTCATTTATCCAAATATGATTTTTCCGTGATTGTTGATACGGGACATGGTACCATGGGTCCTGTGGTTACCAGATTGATTCAATCTATGGAATGGAAAAATGTACAGGTGATACGATCAACTGTAGAACCTATATTTGCTACGGGATCATGCGATGTTGTGACTGCACAGCACGTGTATCATCTGCGTGAAGCTTTATCGCATCAGAAGGATACATTGGGAGTAGCTTTTGATGGTGATGGTGATCGATGTGCATTTATAGATGAAACGAATACCTTTGTTTCATCTGAACGTATGGCAGCTATTTTTGCACAGCAAATTGTGCATAATAATCCATCCAGAACCGTGGTACATGATTTACAAGATGCTATGTGGCTTGATACCGTTTTGTATCGTGTGCATGGCAAAACTGTAACGATGTATAATCGTTCAAAATCATTTACAGATGCAATGCTTCCGGTAGAAGTTGTGTTTGGTGTACAGCAGCATGGGCGTTATTTTTTTAAAGATCGTCATTTTGGATACCCAGATGGACTCTATACCTTTTTGCGGTTACTTGATATTTTAGTACAAAGACAAATGAAGTTACGAGATTTAGTCGTTGCCTTTCCTATAAAAATTATAGGATTATCTGAGCAAACATTTCAGCAGGAATATTAGGTTGGTGATATGGATAATAATCAAAGATCAATAGGGTTACACGTTAGGTTGCAGGATGGACTGCGCGATATTGTTGACGCCGTTGAACAGTACAAAATAGTGGTAGCGCAAAGTTTTTTGTTGAATGAAAATGGGCGATATATTTCTTTAGGTACTCGAGCGATCTCGCAATTTTTAAAACAAAAAGAATCGTTACAATTTGATTATTTTGTGCATGCCGCATATTGGTCAAGTTTAACAGATATGAATAGCAAAGAATTTTTATCATTAGTCAAAGAATCTGAGATAGCTGTTGATTTGCAAAGTAAGGGCATCGTGGTTCATGTAGGGGCTACGCGAGGAAATTTAACTAAATCTGATCAGGCAAAATATGTAGCGCAAGGTATTAATGAATTATTGCACCGTGTGCCTGATGCTACCTTACTTTTAGAAAACGCACCACATGCGGGACGTAATTTTGGGGGCGATTTATTAGATTTTGTACTATTGTACGAAATGCTAGAACAAGCGGAAAAAGTGCAATATTGTATCGATACAGCGCATGCTTTTGTGTATGGATATAATCTTGCAGATCAGGCATATAAAGATTCTTTTTTTGAGATTTTAGATACTTACTTTAAGGATAAAAATATTTCATTGCTTCATCTCAATGATACTCAGCATGGCTGTGCATCTCAGATTGATAAACATGAAGTGCCTGGTAAAGGTGAGATTGGTTCAACAGTTTTAAAGGCATGCATGCAACAAACAATACTTCATGATGTGCCTATCGTGTTAGAGTTGCCGGGTTATTGTGAGCCAGATGAAATTCATGCCACATTGGCTCGTGTACGATCTTGGGACATAGAAAAGTAGATGAGTCTATTATTCATGCTTCACAAGTTGAAAAAAAAACGTTACTCTTGAATAGTATAGATGTGGGCCCATAGCTCAGTGGTTAGAGCAGTCGGCTCATAACCGAAAGGTCCCAGGTTCGAACCCCGGTGGGCCCACCATACAAAAATAACATTTATTTCGCACGAAGGGATAAAATGAGTCATCCAACATTAAAGTCTTTTATTGAATTGGTTACCTTCGATCGGCGAATTTTAGAAAATACGTCTTCTGTCCAAAAGACAGAATTAGCCTTAAAAGCTTTGCAAGATCAACAAGGTGCGTTTGATGCACAATTTCAACTTCAAGTTGTTAAAAAAAACGAGTTGCATAAAACCTTGCAAGAACAAGAAGTTTTAGTGCAAGAATCACAAGATCGAGAACAGCGTTTAACAAATCAGATAGAGCGCATATCTTCTTCTAAAGAATATGACGCAGGCATGAAAGAGCTGAATCAGCTTAAGTTTGATCGTAATCAGCAAGAGCAAAAATTAGTTAGTTTAACCAATCGCATGCAAAACGCTGAAAAAGAATTTCAAGTAGCACAGCAAGCGCAGGAACAACAAAAAGAGGCAACAGCTGCTTTGGTACATGAGCAAGAACAAAAACTGAATCAATTACATAATGATTTAGAAGTTCTACAAGCAGAAAGAAGTGCAAAATTAGTTGGCGTTCCTTTAGATTGGTTAGAAATCTATGAGTTAATGCGTGGACGTGTGCCAGATCCGGTTGTGCCATTACAGCAAAATTCTTGCAGTGTCTGTTTTTATGGTTTTACGCCACGTGATTTACAGACTGTAAAAGAAAAACATTTGATTCAATGTAAAGATTGTTATCGTTTTTTGTATGAAGATACAGCATCATAAGGTTTATCGTGAAACGAGAGCATTCTACACAATTAACTTTTTTATCAGATGATCCAACGTTTAAAAATAGCAAAGAATGTGATTCTACTTCTGATTTTGTATTAAAAATATACATAGATGGAGCAGCTCGTAATAACCCAGGTCCTTCTGGCGCTGGGATTTGTTTTATGCAGGCAGGCGAGGTTGTTTTTGAACAGGGATTTTTTTTAGGTAATCGTACGAATAATCAAGCAGAATATTTTGCATTATTATTAGCTGTTTTTTTTGCACGTGAGTATGTAAAGCCACATGCAAAAATAATTGTGTATTCAGATTCACAGTTGCTTGTGCGCCAAATGGTGGGTATGTATAAAGTACGTGACCCTTTTTTAAAGAAAATGCAAGCAGCAGCGTATGACATTATACATGCTTATCAGGTGACGTTTTGTCATATATATCGTGAACATAATGTTCGGGCAGATGCTTTGGCTAATAAGGGGATAGATAATGCAATCATATTGCCTAAAAAGTTTGTTGATTTATTAGCGAAGTATACTATTTCACAGTAAGCATCATAGGGTAGGGGACACAATGATACAACGTTTAATTTTTTTTGCACGAAGCAGCCTTTTTTTGCTGTCTTTTGTGACGTCTGTACAGGGATTTGATGTTAAAGTTTTGTTACAAAAAATATCATTTGAACAATGCAGTAAAAATCCTATTGATATAATATCTGAGCAAGGTTTTATTTTATCAGATCATGCTCATTTGGCATTAGGTCATGCGTATGATGGAAAATTGATTACGGTACGTTGTGAGCGTGGAAAAGTAGTCTTAAATGGTAAAGGCTTAAAAGAATCATCGGTTTATTTATATCCACAACTTTCATCTGTTTGTTTGATGCATTTGCAATCGCGCGTTTCTTGCTGGTTAGAGTCCAGTAGATATGAATTGCAACATCAATCTAAATCGTTATTTCCGCTTTTTGATAGCGTCGTACAACACGATGGTCCTGTGAGCGATGCTTTTTATAAGGAAGTATCAAAATATGTGTTTAATATTTTCGATATGTTTTTTGATGACCTTTTATCTGACATAGAGCAAGATAGTGTTGTTACGCAGGAACGTTTAGGCGCTTATATCCGAGAGTTTTTACAAAAACGATTACGCGTTGTTTTTACCGAGCAATTGTCAGAAAAACATCTTACGAGTCAGTATCGTGCGATGTTGTTACAAGATAAAAAAAAGCGGTATGATTTTTTTGATCAAGAACTTTATACATTGCTCAGTAAGTTATTGCCAGAATTTGTACAAGCGTTGCCTCGAAAATT
Source organism: Candidatus Babeliales bacterium (assembly GCA_018061805.1). GTDB lineage: Bacteria > Babelota > Babeliae > Babelales > Chromulinivoraceae > JACPFN01. The sequence continues at coordinate 3,163 of JAGOTL010000019.1, read as the reverse complement.
GTTGCAACAAATAATTGGTGAACCTGTTGGGATGTTTACGTTTGATAGTAACCCTTATTTAGGTTCTTTTATTATCTATCAAGAAAAGAATAATATTTGTATTATCAACTGTTTGGATATTGAAGATTATTTACAATCAGTTGTTCGTTATGAGGGTTGGCCGGGTTGGCCCGTTGAAGCTAACAAAGTTATAGCGGTTGCTTGTCGGACATATTTGGTTTATCAAGTACTGAAAGCGCAGCAAACAAGTAAACCTTATCATATAGAAAATGGTGTTAAGCATCAGCGTTATAAAGGATATCATTTTTGTAAAGTGATTAAGCAAGCGCTTGAAGAAACAAAAGATATGGTTGTTGCCTTTGATGGTAAGCCGGCATGTGCAATGTTTGATTGTTGTTGCGGAGGCATTATCCCAGGACATATTGATGATCCTTGTTATCAAAGCATATCATATCTAGCACGCACGTATCCATGTACTTTTTGTAAGGGATATAAAAAAGTATATGATTGGTCTGTTGATTTTTCTGCAGACGATATGGTGAAACGACTGCAAAAAGATTTTCCTAAAATAGATAAAATCAGCGATGTGCATGTGATGAAAAAAGATAAAGCTGGTCTGGTTAAAAAAATATCTATCATGGCTGGAAAACGTAAAATTATTATTACTGACAAAAAGATGAAATCATTGTTTCCAGAATTAAAAAGTTATTGTTTCAATATTACGCGTTATCATAAACGATATATGATTCAAGGAATTGGACTTGGCCATCACCGCGGATTGTGTCAGTGGGGTTCTTTTCATTTAATCAAACATGAACATTGGAATTTCAAAGAAGTTTTACAATTTTATTATCCTGGAACAACTTTGATAAAATTAACGTACGATCGTTAAGATTTTGATAGAACATTGTTGAAAAAAAAATTATACTAGACGCATTAAGAGTAGTGAGTGTGAAAATAAGGTGAGATGATGCATACTAAATTAGCAGGTTTTTTTTTAGCATGTGGGTTGTTAACAGAATCAGCATATGGTTTATGGTTTGATGTTGTTCCTGCAGTAGATTTGTGTGCAAAGCGTCCTGATATTTCATATATTAAAGTATTTGATCAAATTCCTTTTCATTTCGTACAGTCACCTTATTCTATGGGTGAGCAATATCATGCCAGCAAAGGTTTTTTTGAAGAATCGTTTATTGTTAAAATTCCAAATGGTCGAGTTTTTTCCCAATATGGTTATGTGATAGAAGATAACTTTTTCATGAAAGAATTGGTTTGGAAAGGTTTGACAATGCATCTTGATAATATCGAGAAGATAGATGCATCAGCGTTTACCTATCATCCAGGAAAAGTTGTTGTGATAGCACAGCTTGCTTTTTTTAACTATTATCATTGGCTTAGTGAAGTGTTGGGCCGATTAGCATTACTAGAAATGGCAGGCGTTCCGTATGATTATGTGTATGTGCCGATGTATAAAAATTACATGAAAGAAACGTTAGAATTGTGGGGTATTGATACAACTACTCAGGTTATACAACCATATGCACAAAATTATGCATTGCAAGCTCAAGAATTGATTGTACCGTCAATGGTTTCAAATGTCAGTTGTGGTTTTACGGCGTTTTCATGCTATCCACAAGAGCACATATTACATTATGTTCGTCAGCGGTTGTTGATACCAGCATTGCAGCAAAAAATTACTAAAAAATTTAGTTCTCGTATTTTTATTTCTCGTAAGGATGCTCCAGAGAGAAAAGTATTGAATGAAGATGAAGTTTTTGAGCGATTTGCAAAATGTGGTTTTGAGCGTTATGAGCTTGAAAAATTATCAGTGGTTGAACAAATCCATTTGTTTAATCAAGCTGAAATTGTTGTGAGCCCTCAAGGAACAGGACCGGCTAATATTTTATTTAGCAGGCCGGGAACTGTTGTAGTAGAACTGATTCAAAAGCTGAATGATACGACTATGTACTATTTATCACAAATTTGCACACTTAATTATCTGGGAGTTCCGACAGCATCATTTACGACTGATTGGCGTGAGGCGTATCAAGATACAACTATGTCTCTTGAACTTATTGATGATCTGATAGCGTATCTTGATTTATAATATCATTGGAGAGTTTGCATGAAGTTTAAAACATCGCTGTTGTCATTGTTCTTGTTGGGTATTTTTTCATATACACATTACGCATATTCTTGGTGGTTTTCGGTTGTTGATGCACAGCGTTTTGCGATGCAAAACAAAGGTGTTGTGTATCATGAATGTCATCCGGTTCAATCGTTTAATTATCAGGCTTTATCGTGCAGTTTGGGTGATTTTTTGCAACCAACTCATGGTGAGCTTGAAAAAACAGCAGTTCTTGAAATTCCGTATGCAACAGCTGCATCACGATATGGCTTTGTTATTCATAACGGTCAATATATTGATGAGATGATGTGGAAGCGATATGCATTTTACTTAGATATGATTTCATATAATTCTTTTCAGCGGCCAGCTTTTATACCATCATCTGTGGTTGTGCTTGGGCAGATGTGTTCTCATATGTACTTCCATTGGCTAACGGAGGTTTTATCTCGTTTGGCTATGATTGAAATGATGCAAATTCCCTATGAATATGTGTACGCACCTTATGATGCAAAGTTTATGAAAGAAACATTTGAGCTATGGGGTATTGATTCGTCTAAAATATTAAATCCTGATACGCAGTATCCATCTATTAAAGCTCAAAATTTGATTGTGCCGACTATTGTGTGTACGCCGCGCATGGAAAGTAAAGATTTTTGTAATTATATTCGTAAAGATTTGCTTGATTATGTACGTAATAAATTGGCAAATGCTGTAAAAGATCATAATTGCTCTGTGCCGATGCATCCTAAAATATTTGTTTCTCGTAAGGATGCCGGTAATCGCCAGATTGTGAATGAAGATGAAATTTTTGCAATGTTTAAACCATTTGGTTTTGTGCGGTATGAATTAGGTCGTTTGTCGGTTGCGGATCAAATTAAATTATTTGAGCAAGCAGAAATTATAGTAGGGCCTCATGGTGGTGGTTTTACCAATATTTTATTTAGTAAACCAGGTACCAGCCTTATTGAGATATTTCAAGAGCACTGTGATTGTTGTTTTGGTTATATGGCCCAACAATATCAAATAGAGTATGAC
>JAGOTL010000041.1 GCA_018061805.1 Candidatus Babeliales bacterium | reverse complement strand
ACCTGTTCTAAACATATCTTTTAGTATGACAGCTTTTTATAACTACCGCTACTTACGTAGCGTCCACAGTTGCCTCGCCTTCATCCCCAGTTTTAAAACACTGGGGTTTTCTGGCTCGTAAAATAAATTTTTATACTTTTGTAATTCCACAAAAATTCTAATCTTTAACTACTCGTCTCATTTTGCCACCATCACTTGGCATGATCAGGCCACGCGCCTGCAACGTTTCTATGATTCTGGCTGAACGATTAAAGCCAATACGGAAACGTCGCTGTATCATCGAAATAGATACCTCGTCGCAATCTCTGAGCATATCAACTACCTGACTAAACAGTTCTTGATCAGTTTCAAGAAGTTGATCATCATCTTGTGATGTGAAAAATTCAGTGAGGTCTAAAAATTCTGGTGCTTGTTGCGCCTGCACATGCTGTATTAAATAATGCAACTCTTTTTCAGAAACATACGCACCGTGCACACGACGTATGTGCGGATCTTTAGCATCGATAAACAACATGTCACCTTTACCCAAAAGTCGCTCTGCACCAACTTCATCTAAAATCGTGCGCGAATCTACTTTGGATGTTACTTTAAATGAAATACGATTGGGGAAATTTACTTTGATCAAACCGGTAATCACATCAACTGACGGACGCTGTGTTGCAACAATCATATGAATCCCTGCTGCACGTGACATTTGCGCCAAACGCGCAATCAAACCTTCGATATCACGTCCTGTTGTCATCATCAAATCTGCAAGCTCATCAATCATAACAACAATAAACGGCATATGTTCTAAATCAGAACGTTGTTGCTCAAGCCTGTGATAATCAAAAATATTTTTTGCTCCCACACTTGCCATGCGTTCGTAACGCTCTTCCATCGTCATGACTAACCATTTAAAAATTGGCAATGTTTTTTTAGTATCACTCACGACTGGAAATAAAAGATGTGCTATTTTTTCGTACGCTGTAAATTCAATTTGCTTTGGATCAATAATAATTAATTTTAATTCTTCAGGAGTTTTAGAACATAAAAGTGATACAAGCATACAATTGAGTGCTACCGATTTACCTGAACCAGTAGAACCAGCTATGAGCAAATGTGGCATAGCTGCAAGATCAACCACAATATGATTGCCCGCAGTATCTTCACCCAAAATTAAAGGCAACGAACCTTTGAACTTTGTCCATGACGTGCTATGAAAAATATCAGAAAGCAAAACTGATTTGCGCACTTTATTTGAAACTTCAAAACCGACAACATCTTTACCAGGAATTGGCGCAATGATACGAATGCTCAGCGCTTGAAGTGCCATAGCAAGATCATCTTCTAACCCTAAAATTTTGCTTAACTTAATAGTTACATCAGGGCGATATTCAAACAAGGTAATCACAGGACCTGGATGCACACGAACTACTTTTCCTTTGACCCCAAACAATGATAATTTTTCTTCTAAAATCATTGCTTGCTGTACAAATTGTTGCTGATCAACTTCTGGAATTTGATGATAATTACCAAAAGACAACATCTTTTCAATATCAGGCAAATGGTATTTTGCAACTGCAAGTTTTTTGTCATAACGCGCACTATTTTCGGTGATTACAATATCTTGTTGCGCTGGTTGCACCATGTTATGCTCAGATGATACTTCATGAGCTTGCACATCAGACGGTTTATCATGCAACACATGTAAAATCGTATCAATTTCATGATCTATCGATTCATCATCACGTTCAAACTGAACAATGGATTGTACCGATCTGTGTACCGACGTTCCTTTCAATACATGATATGACCAAACAATACAACGCCATACACTCATACATACCCATGCAATCACAGTTGCGAGCGCACGTACGATACGCGCAGGAATATTATCAACCTGCATGCTATAGTTCCATACCATAACAAACGCTTGTACAACATATCGCGCAAGTTGCAAGTGAGCAAAACGAACAATAAGTGTCAGCGCAACTGTTAAAAGAACATAAATAATAATTGCTTGTGCAGCAGAATCAAATGATGCAATAGATTTTAAACCATACAAACCAACCAGGCCACCGTAACCACTAAAACAGTGGTAACCAACTTGGTGATACGCACATGCAACACACAGAACTAAAAAACCAAGCGCTACACCAAAAAGTGTATCAAGTTCTTGTTCAACAACACGAACATGCAACGTAAACAACGTTGCGTACAAACATAACAAGGGTACTGCGTACGCCATGCTTCCAAAAAAATAAACCAGCATTGCCGCCAAGCTGGATCCAAAATATCCAAGCTGATTGTGGCACGTACCATACCGTGCATGATACAACCATGAAAGATCATACTCATAAAAAGAGTACAATGAAATTGCACTCAAAATAGCAAAAGCACCCAACAATATTGTAGGCATAATTTTACGCACATAATGTTGTGCGTATGCAATATATTTTTCTTTATTCACAACCACTCACCAATTCAAAAAATAATACTGAGCGCAATAGGTAGTAACATGTACCATGAAAGATACCACAATCGATTGCGCTGTATAAGGGTATCCATACATTTTAAAATATAATAACTAAGCACACTAGAAAGTACGATACCAAACAAGATCATAAAGTCCAAGAATTGTACAATATTTAATGATTGTACAGCTGACAGAACAATAAGTTGCACTAAAACTGCACACAACAATGGCAGTTGTATCATAAAAGAAATTTCAAAAGCAGACACGGATGCGTAACCCAATAAAAAACGACTCGCAACAAACGTGGATGCAAATCGTGAAACACCAGGACTCAACGCCAACGCTTGTACCAAACCTAACACCATTGCTTCACGACATGTCCATGTTGGTTTTTTTGAACCGTGTGCGTACCGTGAAACATACAACAACAACGCTGTGCAACATAACCCGAATGTCAAACTATACGGACAACGTGCAATGTAAGACGGTATGTGTGAAAATTTATATGCTGCAGTAATTATTGTCGTGATACCCAGAAAAATAATTGGCCGCAATGCTGCTGCGTACGTAGCTGGTACAAAAAGATCAGAACATTTTAATTTTTTATGAAAAACAGTTTGCCACCATCGATTAAAAAAATAAAAAACAATGACAATCAATGTCGGAATGTGCAACAAATAATTAATAGATTCATCATGAATAATATCAGTACTGTACCCTAATTTTTGCATGATGCCAGACAACAATGTGACATGACCCGAACTACTAACGGGTATAGTTTCAAGAATAATTTGAACAATAATCCAAGCAAGTAACATGCTATTAAAACCTTTGTACAAAAAAAGATTATTTCAGTATGGGCTTAGTATACTCTGGGCAGATCTGAGATACAACTTATTCACTCAGAGTTACAAATAGATATATAACAATGCATACAATTATTCTATTTTTTAAAATAAATTTATGCCCTCAAAAGAAGCTGTGCTACTACCTTTTCATATTTTTACGATGCTCAATACATTGACCAGATCAATCATTAACACTTTACAAAATTAAAAATCAAGTACTATACTAAGCATCGAAATTGTTATTCTGTTCTACATTAAGAACAAGTTAAAAAAGTTACGAAGCAAAAAAAAGAGTAAAGGAGGAGAGAAACACAATCAAATAATATCAGCTCACATGTACTTATTTCGTACAGGTAAAAGATAATTTTACATTAATTCCAGTTAACTCATTAAGGGAGTTATATGAATCAAAACTTCAAAAAACTAATTTCAGCTGCAACATTATTATGTTCAGCAATGACATTTCCTGAAGCATGCTCAACATGCCCTACAACATGCGGGACAGGTCAAAACACATGGCAACCACACGCATTTAACGCTAGCATGGGCCGCGAGGTTCTTGTTGGTAAACATGCATGGGTTGCAAAAGAAGACGGCGAAGGCTGGCATGGTCATTTCAGCGTAGCTGGCGAATATGATAGAACCTTCAAACAAAGCTGCACTAACGTATCAGGTTGCTGCAAAAGCTTAGGTTCATTGCCACTATGGGCTTCAAACAATTCAAACTCAATCACAGCTGGTAACAACTCAGGTGAATACGATCTCGATTTATACCAAATCGGTATGGGTGCTGTAGACACAGATGCTGGTAAATTAACAGATACTATCATCTTAAACCCGCTTGTGTACCAAGCTGGTGCTGACTTCTTCTTGTATGTTGGTTCACACCAAACAGAACGTGGTTTCTTCTTAAAAATGCATGCACCAGTTGGTGTCATTAGCGTTAACC
>JAGOTL010000018.1 GCA_018061805.1 Candidatus Babeliales bacterium | reverse complement strand
CATGAAAGTTGGAATTTATTTTTATCTTTTATGAATATGGCAGGATTTGATGTAATCCCAATGCCGCAACAAGATTTTTATCGTGTTGTGCCACTTCCTAAAGCAAACAATGAACCAATCCCAACATATATTGGTGTTGATGCATCAGTATTGCCAGAGAGCGATATGATTATTCGTTTCGTATATTTTACGCGCAATATTGATCCTGCAAGAATTTCGTCGTTGCTTAAAAATATGCAATCAGCATCAGCAAAATTGGATGTGTACAACGAACTTAAAGGATTAATATTTACAGATCGTGCATGTTCAATTAAATCATTAATGCAAATTGTCACTGAACTTGATCGTGCTGTGTTGCCCGAAGTAGTTTCGGTTGTGAAGCTACAACGAGCTAATGTTGAAGATGTTATTAGTTTGTATAAAAAATTAAAACCAGCAAATACAGCAGCGACAGGTCAACCTCAAAAAGTATGGGTACAATCTAAAAAAGAATCTACGCTTGATTATTTCCCTTCAGATGTTGCTTTAGTTGGAGATACCAGAACAAACTCATTGATTTTACTCGGTACAGCGCGCGATGTTAAGCGCATAGAAGATTTTGTAACACAGTATATTGATATTGCGGTTGATCGTTCAGCGCCACCGATATTTACGTACAAATTGCAGTATACCAATGCAACGGATATTCAAAAATTACTAAGTCAGATTGTGCAGTACGGCAAATCTACTCCTGCGGGTCAAGTGGGTGGCGTTCGTGATGGAATTAAATTTTTCCAACCGATGAATATTGTTCCGGATTCTTTTACTAATTCCTTAATTATTAATGCGATGCCTGAAGATTATGAAATGCTTGAGCCTTTAATAAAAGAGCTTGATGTTCCGCAGCGTCAGATTGGTATTGAAGTGCTCATAGTTCAAGTCTCAGATACGGACAATAAAACATTGGGCGCTCAAATAAGTGGTCCAAATGGTGCGGGATCACCGCTTCCATGGGCTAGTCCATATGGTCCAACATTTTTCCCAGGTGCATCTGCTCAAACATCAGGTATTCCACAAGGTACACCAGTGGTGGTGACAGCTGGGCAACCAGGACAAGATGATTTTTCTATCAAATCAAGCTTGGCAAGTTTACTGAGCAATCCATCGCTTAACGAAGTTGGAAGTGTGCTTTTAACATTTGGTCGTCCGATTTGGGCAATCTTTAAAGTATTAAAAACAATTACTTCAACACATATTATTTCAAATCCATTTTTAGTTGCTACTAATAATACATCTGCACAATTTAGCAGCGGTGAAGAACGACGTCAGGTGTCGGGCGAAGTTGTGTCAGCGCAAGGACAGACAACTCGTGGTTATGTACCTGTTGATGCAAACTTGACGTTAAATATTCGTCCACAAATTAATACTGGTAATATCATTAATCTTGATATTTTTATTGAAAACAGCGTGTTTACGCAGGCTATGAGCCTTTCTTCGCAATTAGCGGGACCAGGATCTCCGCGTGATACTAAGTCGGTTCAAACAACGGTCTCAGTTGCTAATGGTGAAACATTGGTGATCGGTGGTATTATGTCAGAATCGTATGCAACTACAGCAAATGGAGTTCCGTTCTTAGAAAACATTCCTGTGTTTGGATGGTTATTTAAATCGAAGAATCGTAAAGTTAACCGAGATCATTTTATGATCTTTATTTGCCCACGATTGCTCGATCCTTTATCAGATCATAAATCAGTTGATGATTATACCAAGTATAAATTATCTGAAGTACAAGAGCATTTGGATTTAATTGATGAAAGTGATTGGTTTGCTAATCGTAAAGATCCAATTCAAAAAGCTTTCTTTGGTTCTGATAAGTCGCCATGCTTGCAGCAACTTGCAACAGGTAAATTCTTTGAGCGACAAGAAAGATTTGATGGTATTATTGATGAAGTAAATGATAATGCTGCAAAGCGTGATCAGAAAAAACAAAATAAAAAAAATAAATCGCAAAAGAGTAGTAATGCCCAAAGGTCAAAATCTGCAAAAAACAAAAAGAATAAAAAGCAACAAGATATGATGCCTGTTTTATCAGAAATACCGCGCGATAATATTCCTGTTATGAGTAAAAATTCTATTATCAATAGTGTTAGCTCACCTAAAGAGGTTGTGTATGGTGCATGATATTTTTATTCCGTGTAAGGTAGGCACCTACTATCTTCATACTAAGCGAGTGCTCAGTCTCGAAGTAACATCGGTGATGGTGCAGGGGCTATTGATAGAATTTTCAGGTAACAAGGTTACGATTAAGCAACATGAAATTGTATATCTTAAAGATGTTTCTGCACAGTTGCAAAGTAGCGCAATTAAAAAAATAGTGAGCTCTATGGGTAAAGTGGATGAAATAGTATCCACGCTATCAACATCAGCAGTGGTGTTTAAAGAGTTACAGTTACCATTTATTGGACGTGATACGTTAAAAATGGTTATTCCTTTTGAAGTAGAAAATATGCTACCATTTGCGCTTGAAGAAGCGATCATTGATTTTGTGATTACCCAAGAAAATCGAGAAGAAAAAAAATCTAAAGTTTTAATTGCAGCAGTTCGAAAATCAGATGTGCATGCACATTACGAGTTATTTCACAAAGCAGATGTCGCATTGCAAGGTTTGACTATTGATACATTTGCGTTATTTGGTTTGTATGAACATTCTGTCAGAGAAGTGCCTGTTGAGGTACCAAAGCAAACAATATCTGTTATGCAAAAAATATCGGGTTATCGTACACGATTGCATAACTTGTTTAGACAGTATGTACTGCGCAAAGAAGTTTTGCCACAGCCTATTTCTGAACCTTCTGTTGATATTCAGTTTAAACCGACACGCAGCGAGTTGTTGATTGATATTAGTTCAGATAGCATCAAAGTTTTATATTTAAAAGATGGTGTTTTGGATGGACTGCGTATGATACCGTTTGGTATTACGGATGGTATTTTGGCAATGAGTCAGTCTTTGAATATCCCGTTTCATGATTTAGTGCAAGATATTTTGACTGGTGCTTCTGATAGCTCTATTGATACTATGATTCATGCAGAGCTTAAAAAGATTTTTGACGAAATCACACGCACCTTGTTGTATTTTGAACAGAAGGAAGGTGTGAATTATTTGCAGCCATATAAAATTATTATATCAGGCTTGTACACGCATATGCCTCTATTTGAAACACAAGCTAAAGCAACTCTTGGTTCTCATGTCGAAGTGATACCTGTACAAGATATTTTATCAAAGTTGCATATACAGCAAGAAGGTTCTATGCAGTTAAATTCTGAACAAGCAATTGTTTTGGCAGTAGGGTTAAGCGATTATTTTGATCAAGATATTAATTACTTGCAAGATATTGCAACGCATGATCGAAATAGCGTGATTTATTTACAGTTGCTGGCGATGGTGCTTGCGTCGTTGCTGTGTATCGGTGGAACGTGGTGGCGCAGTGCTCAGCAGCTTCAAACTTGGAATACAGCGTTTAATAGTTCTAAAAAGCAATTTATACAAACTATAGAAACGCACATGAATATTGATTTAAAAAATGAAAAAAATTTAAAAAACATTGTTGAGCTTGCAGAATCAAAATTAAAACAAGAACGTCACGTATGGTTTGCGTTTACCAAACAACAAGAAGCATCTATTTTAGAATATTTACAAGATTTAAGCATCGCAATTGACAGGTCTTCAATAGGTCTTGATTTGCGTCAAATGCACCTAGATTTTGAAAAGGTTATCTTGTCAGGATCAGTTAAAAGCTTTGAAGCACTTGATACGTTTGATGAAGAATTGCAAAGTTTGAAACTGTTAACATTGGTGGAAAAACCACGGGAACTTTCTTGGACTATTCAATTAAAATCTAAAGCAGCAATGAAAGGAGCTATATGATATTACTCGATGCTTTAAAAGAGCGTTTATCTCGTATTGATCCTAAAGATTTGTTTCGCTATTGCATTGCTTATTTAGTGGTATGTGGTTTGCTTGTTGTAGGTATTATGGTGCGGCATATTTTTATGTTGCAAGAGATACAAGATAAAACAAAACAATTAAATAAATCTCGAGCAAATGTGCAATCTATTTTGACGCAGTATCAGGCTGTACAGCAACAAAAACAAAAGGTTGAAGTAGCGTTACGGCAAAATAAAAATTTTAATATTCAAAAATATTACCAAGATCTTTCTGCAAAACATAAAATAGCAGGACAATCTTCGTTTAAATTTAATCGTCAAAAATTACCCAATGGTTATTTTGAAGAGAGTTTACAAATATCTATTACACAGATAAACACAAAAATTTTATGTGAATTGTTATTGGACATTGAACAAGAATCACTGGTGTATACCATAAGTGTTGATATTACTAAAATGAGCAGTGCTCAAACTATTAATGTAACACTGTCTATAGCAACACTTCAAGCACAAGAGTAGGGGCTTTGTATGAACAAAAATAAAACATATGGTTTGATGGTGTGTGCAATCTTGCTGAGCATAGATATGCATGCAGGTATGCTGCTTGATAAGGGCATGGATTTAAATACTATTAACGAAATGCTTAAAAAGACATTGGATCATACGCAGCCATCTGTGGGCGGTATTGATCTTCAAATGGTTGATTTTAATTACGATAAAAAAAACATTAAAGATTTACTCAATGACTATGCAGAAAAGCTCAGTCTTAACATTGTGTATCCACCGACAGAACAGATTACTGCAGAAGTAACATTTAACGCTGGACGTAAAATAAGCATTGCTCAGGGTTGGAGCTTTGTAAAAATGATTTTGGAGCAGTCTGGATATTCTTTGATTATGAAATCACCTGGGATATGTTCTTTAGTGCCTGTTTCTAAAATAGCTACGGAACCGTTGCCACTGTATATTGGTGTTGATTTTAATCAGTTACCAGATTCTATGGAGCGTGTTCGTTATATTTATTATTGCACTAACATTTCAATACCGCGTCAGAAGCAAGAAATGATTACTATAATCAGTAATATTATTGGTGCAAACCCTCAGGACAAAACGAGTCTTCAGTTTGAAGATAACTCTAATGCAATTATTTTTACAACGCGTGCAGATCTTATAAAGTCTGCGATGCAACTTGTTAAAATTCTTGATGAATCTGGTTTTGAACAAGCTGTTGAAATTGTAAAATTAGAACATGCACTTGCAAAAAACGTAGTTGAACTGTTTCAAAAAATGATTGGCGGTGAAACTTCTCAGCCAGGTGCAGGTTTTGTAAGTGTTGGTACTCAGCAACGAGCGCGTGTTTTTTCAGAAATGATCAAGGTTTTGAATTTAGATCCAGATAATGTGCGGCATTTAAACAGTATCGTTATCATTGGTAAACCAACTGACATACAAGAAGTTCGTAACTTTATAGCTAAATACATAGATATTGCACAAGAAAAAGGAGGATCCTTTTTTCATGTGGTTGAGCTACAATGGTTACAAGCGGTTGATTTTGCAGAAGTTTTAAATAATTTGACACAGGCTGCATCTGCTAACGCACAATCTACAGCATCAGCAAATAGTTCTAACATTAGCTTTGATCCACATATTAAAATTATTGCAGAAAGTGTTCGAAAAACCAGTAGTGTTGGTATTCCTCAGGGTGTTCAGCTTGGTGTAGCGCAAGACAATGGTATTTCCAATACCGTACAACGTGGTGCTAATAAATTGGTGATCGCATGTTCTGCTCGTGACTGGGAACGCATTCAAGAACTTATTAAGCAAGTTGATGTACCTCAAAAGCAGGTAATTATAGAAGCATTGATTATGGATCTTGATGCTACGTTTGTACGTAAGCTGGGCACACAGTTGCGTACACAGGGTATTACAACATCAATATTTCCAAAAAATATGCAAGCTCAGGCAGCAATGTTGACCTATCATATTTTAGGAGACTCTGGTCCGAACGCTGATTTGAACGAATTGACATTGACCGGTGACTTAGCAGATATTTTAAATCCTGATGGTGTTGCAGGTACGGGTGGTGCTTCAGTGTTATCACAACCACAAGTATCATCATCTATTCCAAATCCGGGCAGTGTTGGCTCTGGACCAGGAGCTTTTACAAGCAGCACATTAGGGCTTATTACGGGTGGCAAAGCTCGTACGGGTGGAGCATGGGCCTTTTTCCAATTGTTATCTCGTCACTCATCATCCAAAATATTTACGCGTCCTGTAGTTATGGCGCTTAACAATCAACAAGTTGTAACCAAAAGAGCAATCATTAAAAACTTACTTGGTGGCGTAACGGCTGGTACGAACCCTACCGTAAACTACGAACAAGTGAACGCTGAGGTGACGGTGAAATTTACACCAATTATTAGTTCCAATAGTTCTATTAATTTATCTATTAATCTCAATATGAACTTGTGGGCAGATCCTGATAACGTACAAGATGGGACACAATTTAAACGTAAGATACAAACAAATGTTTCATTACAAAGTGGAGACGTGTTGGTGCTTGGCGGTGTTATGAAAGAACGTGCCAATGTAAGTAAAAACGCTGTACCATTTTTTGAACGCATACCAGTGGTTGGTAATTTCTTTTCGGCACGTAACAAAGATGCTTCTAAAACGCAATTTTTTGTGGTCGTTCGTGCTACCTCAGTGTTGCCTCGTGAACAGGGTGGCATGGGACCAATTACGAATGCTGCAGCACATTACATGGTAGAGCAACTTGCTGAAACCGAAGATAATTTTGCAAATTTAAAAGATCCGATTACTCGTTGGTTCTTTAACGGTGATCGTGATGGTACCGAGTCAGAATATCTTTATGATAAAGTACATAATTTATCAAAATATGATTATGGTGTGCAAGGTGTTGAACTTGAACAAGACAAACCAAAGCAATGGCATGAAAAAGCAGATCATCAAGGTGGCAATATTCGCATTGGTTGGTTTAGTGATTATAAATCACAAGAGCCTGCTGCAAGCGGTCCTGCAACTGATGCAGATATGCAAAATCTATCGCAACTATTGCAAGGTATGAACAATCCATTTGAAAATCGGCTGAATGTTTAAGCGTATACTTTAGGATACTCATGTTAACACGTATTTTTATGATCCTAGGTATGTTATTTGTAATGACATATACCAGTGAACGATACGATTGTAACTATAATTCAGATGAAGTTGCGGCACGCGCAAAAATATTAAAAAAATATTATGTATGTCATGATTGTCTTAGTTTAGGACGGCCTGCATACAAGGTGGTTGCGCATTATTCAAAAGCTGTTTTATCCGATATTGATTGTCAGTGTAATTTTACGACTGTATTTGATAAAGCAACTCTGCAGGATGATCAAGATTTTTGTTATGCACTTGCTTGGCTTCGTACACAAAGTGATATGCCTGTTATAGAAAATAGCAATACGCAATATCAAACAGTTAGTACGACAGTGCGCTCAAGAAGACAAGGTTCAGGAGCATTCATGAAAGCTTGTATAGCAGGAGATGTTCACAAAGTAGTACAACTTGCTAAGGTCTTGTCAAAAAAAGAAATTAATGCGCAAGATGCTCAAGGAAATACAGCTTTAATGCTTGCGTGTGAAAAGTTGCAGTATGATGTAGTTTGTGCATTATTACGTTTGAGAAAGAATAAACAATTATTAGTTGATATTACAATTCAGGATAAAGAACATTTTGATGTTTTTGATAGATTGTCAAATCTTGTATATGATTATAAAAAATATTGGAAACCAGGTCTAACTCTTCGTCAGTATCTTGATATTGTAGGAAATATGAAACATTTGCTTGATACTCATCCACAGTACCATAATACAGCTCTATTTCCACAAGATAAAAAATATAGAATTTTTCATGCAGCTTGTAAGCATGGAATGTGGTATTTTGCAAAAATATTTTTACAAAACTATTCTTGTGATTGTTTTAACAGAGACTGTAAAAACGACCTTGCCATGGGAATGAATGGATCTGACCGCACAGAGCCTAAGATAGCATGCGACATTATGTTTACTTTTTATGCAGAAAAATATCGAGATATTTTGCAATTGGAAACACTAGAGCAAAAAGAATTAGCCAAAGCTTATAGAAAGTGTCGACATGGTAACAGACACGCTTTGTATTCAGTACTTGTTGCGGAACCTATGGTATTAGCAAAAGCCCGCATGAACCATTTGACAGTGCGTAACATTGAAAACATCAAAAAACTTTTCCATGTTTGTTATTTTTTAAAAACAATTCAATTTATGGAATATCAATATCCAGGTGAAAAAAAATATTGGGACATATACGCTCAAGCTTTAACTGCAGCATTACATAAAAAATAAACTATTTTTGCATGTTTCGTTCAATTTCCAGCAATCTATTATATTTTGCCATGTGCTCACTTCCTGATACTGCTCCAGCTTTCAGATACGTAGCTCCTGTGCCTACTGCAAGATCTGCAATAAAAGTATCATGAGTACCTAAGGCATCACCAGCGATTAAAAATTGTTTGTTGTTATTTTTGCAAGCATCAATTGCTGCAAGAGCTTGGCTCATCGTGCTGATATATTCTGGTCGTATGACCACCATGCTTGCAATCTTTTTTAAAATACCCCAGCGAATCTTCATAGGATTGGTACCAAATATTGCATCACCAGCTAAAGAAATTGTTTCGGGTAGTTGAGCGGTCATCTGTTGCCATCCAAGTACGTCGCTGCTTGCCATACCATCTTGCAGATACGTGATAGCAGGGTGTGCAGCAAATATTTTTTTGTATTGATCAATTAATGCATTGTGCGTTAGTAATTGATTGTTCCAGCGGTATAATTTTGTTTCAGGATCGTAGATATGGTCACTGTTGGCCGCAATACCAAGTTGATATGAATATTCAGGCAGCGTTGCAGTAACATCGTCTACAAGATGAAATAATTCGATGTCATTTGCTATGTGAGGAACAAATGAACCGTACACGCCTGTAGAGGTAGATAGTTTTTTGAGTTCAAGAATTTTTTTGGCGTGATGATGAAATTGAATGACGCTATGTAGTTGCTGTTCATATGAAGTTATATCTGTTGGGGGTATCACCAAAAGTTCTTGTAGATCTTGCATAGGTGATTGTCGACATTCAAATATCGAAACGAGTGGGCGTGGCATATGAATTTTTTGTGTTCCTGAAATTGATTGGAGTAATTGATAGAGCTGTATGCCTTCTGCTTGTGCTTGTGCTTGAAATAAGGACAAGCTGATCACCAGAGTTGTGTTGCTACCAAGACTATTTTCATGATTGACGTGCAAATCAATTAACGCAGAGTCCATAGCAAGAGCGTTGATAGGCTTGCCGACAAAAAGTGGAGCTATGATAGTGTTTATAAATTGTATTGATTGTTGCATACGTTGTTGCACAATCCGTTCACTGTCATACGCATATGCTATTGCGGCATGAGGGGTATTAAAACCAGCAGGGATCGAATTTTTGATATGCACGCCATTTGCGAGTTCTATGGTGCATTGTATGGTTGGCATACCTTGTGCTGTAAATATTTCTTGGGCAAAAATGTTTTGTATAATCATGCTTGGTACGCCTCAAGGGTTGTAAGAACTTTTTGAGATACGCTTTCGATCATGCAATCAATATCATGTTGGGAATGTATTTCAAATTGCTTTGAACTTTTATCGTGTTTAATGCTTTGGATAACATGCGAAATCGCTTCAGTGATTGTTCTAATAAGACTCACAATATCTTCTTTTTTGATCATCCCAGGAGTTACTTTGCGTTGTATAATGATTTGTGCAATATGTTCTGCCAGCTGTGCTGTGATTTCTACGGCA
The DNA here is from genome assembly GCA_018061805.1 of Candidatus Babeliales bacterium. Taxonomy (GTDB): domain Bacteria; phylum Babelota; class Babeliae; order Babelales; family Chromulinivoraceae; genus JACPFN01. Next base: position 6,755 of record JAGOTL010000018.1, on the reverse strand, counting down.
TTAATTTTTGTTGAAGTTTCATCATTGCTGATAGTTGGTTGAATATTTGATGTTGTCAAAAATAAAAACGCACAGATAAAACGCTTCATATAATATCTCCTTTTATATTGTTTCAGTAGTCTGATTTAAGCATTGATTTTTAGAGTCAGTTTTTTTGATATGCACCATGATGACTCGTTTTTCGTTTGCTTGAGCTATGGTGAAACAATAACCTTTATAAAAAATATGTTCATTTTGTTTTAAAAGACGTTGGGCATGTTCTGTTAAAAAACCACCTAACGTAACAGCTGTTTCAACAGAAAATTGAATTTGCAAAACATCTTCTAATCGATCAAGATCAACAGTTGCATCGACATTCCATTCTTGATCGGCAACGAGCGTGATAATTTTGCCCATGTGCAGATTTCGTTCATGCTCATCACTAATATCACCTACAATTTCTTCCAGTGTATCTTCGAGCGTTACAAGGCCTATCGTGCTTCCATACTCATCTAAAACCATAGCCATGTGAATATGCTGTTTTTTAAATTCTTTGAGCAGTTCGCTTACCTTTAACGAATCTGGTACAAAAATAATCGGTTTCACCAAACTTTTTAGTGATAGATGCGATGATTTTTGCAACGCCAAAAAAAGATCTTTTTGGTAAATGATACCGATGATATTTTCTGGAGTTTGTTCAAAAACGGGAAATCGCGAATATTGATATGATTGAAATAGTTCTAAGATCTCATGCATATCGCTATTGATATTGACGCTGATGATATCGTTTTTTGGAATCAAAATTTCTTTAACATGTGTGTTTTCCATACGAAAAATATTTTGCAACATGTTGGTTTTATCTTGTTCCATGAGTCCTTTTTTTTCAATATAATTGATTAAAAAACGGATCTCTTGTTCAGATACAATATGATCATCAAATTCTTGATCATGTTGCTGCGTGATGTATTTGCTGATTGAAAGTAGTGGGCGAGCAATAGGTGACATGATATAAAAAATACTATTAGCAAGCCACAGGAGTGAAGCGAGTGGATTGTGTAAATTTTGAGCAATGCTTTTTGGTATAATTTCACCAATAAGAGATACCACGATAGTACCTGCCGCAATACCAATAGTAAAACCGAGGCCTTGTGGTAAATCAAAATCTGCAAAAACATTTTCAATAATATTTTGAAGTAAAATTGCCGTGGTAATGCACATCATATTTGTTGCAATCAGCACGGTCATGAGTACATATTGCGGATGAGTTTCAAGTGTCTGAAAAAAATGTTTATATTTTGCAGTCGATCGTTCAAGCTCTTTCACTTTAAACAAACGTATTGCAGTGATACTTGTTTCCATAAAAGCAAGAAGTGCGCACAGTGCCAAAGATCCTAAGAAAAACGCACAATCAAGCAATAGCTTTTGAGTATAAATAGTCACGGTTTCCTTTTTTATTGGTTACTATATCAAAAATAATCATGATTGTTAGTATGATTTAAAGTTTATAATAAAACAATTGTTCTGCCTAAATTTTGGCAATAAGTTATGTTAGATTGGCAATCATATTGTTGTTTTGGAATCAAGCGACTATCGAATATGACAGAGTTATATTTGAGAGATGAACAATAAAGAAGCGACGCTTATTGTGTAAGCGTCGCTTCTTTATATTTTTTTATGTAATGGTTTATTGAGCAGCATGTTTTTGAGTCATAATTTCGTTATTATTTTGGATCTGTTGGATTGTTTAATTCTGCCATTAAAGCATTAAGTTCTTGAAGTTCTTTTTCTTGTTTAGATAGAAAAGCAACAAGACATTGTTTATTCTTTTTTAGATCATATATGGCTAAGCCAATCATACTGATTGAAAATGCATTGCTTCCCACAGAAATTAATGTTGCAAACAAGATATCATTATGTGACATTTGGCTTTTGAGCAATTTGGTATACTTCAGATTATGTGCGTATAATATACCTATGTCAAGACCAGCAAAAATAGTTGTAATTAGGCATGTTTTGTACAAGTTGTTTATATTAATACGTGTGTTATTTACCAATCGTTGTTTTTGTGCAATATCGTTGAGTAATGCACATGGATGTTTGTGATAATTATGGCTTGTTTTAATGATATTAGTGCACGCTGTAAGAGCTAATGATAGTATTATACATAACACCTTTTTTTTCATCAGACCGCCCTATAATAAATTTTAGGACATTTTTCCCAGTGATTTATAGATTACAGGGTGGGTGAGTGTAAAACCAGATTGTTCTTGGGGAGTCATGTTTTGATATGCTTTATATATATCTTGTATTATGAGTTCTTGATATTCAGCTGCTTGAATGGGTCTTGTGTAACAGTCGTCGATTGTGTTTTCTATACAGTCACATGTGTTTTTTCCGAGCACTCCATAAAAACAAAGAGCGTGAAAATTTGGATGTGATAGGTAAGCAGGAGTTTCTATGCTTAATTGATGTGCTGCATAAGTAGCTACACATAAAACACAACACATGCACGTGTGTTGAGATGCTTTCTGTGTGCGATAAGAGCATGATTGAGCTTTTTTTAATTTATGCCATGCCTGACAGTTAGATAGTATTTGCGTGTTGATATTTTGCTGTGTAGTTTTATCGCTTGCGCATACCGTTGTTGCAATACTAAAAATTAATCCTACAAAGATTGATTTGAAAATCTTCATTATAAAAATCCTTTATTAAAAATGTATTGTATATCACGAAAGAGGTACCCTTTGCAGAGTACCTCTTGTGCTTTTTATTCGTCGTCTGATGAATCGTCGATATCATCGCCGCCTTCATCTTCCAAGTTTTGAATTTCACGATCAAAGAACGCTGCAAGTTTTTTGCTGCGTGATGGATGACGTAATTTTTTCAAAGCTTTTACTTCGATTTGTCGGATACGTTCTCGAGTAACTGAAAAGTCTTTACCCACTTCTTCAAGCGTGTGTTCAGATGCAACATCGATACCAAAACGCATTTTTAATACTTTCTCTTCACGAGGAGTAAGCGTTTTGAGTACTTCGCGTATTTTTTCTTTCAGATCGTTGTGCGCAACAGAATCTGAGAGCGACATGTCGTCTTCGCTTTCAATTAAATCTTTAATAGAAGCATCGTTGCCATCACCAATTGGTGTTTCAAGAGAAATTGGTTCTTTTGAAATTTTGATGATGTTTTTGATTTTCTTTTCATCAAGATTCAATTTTTTTGCAAGTTCTGTGTATGTCGGTTCACGGCCATGTTCTTGTAAAAACACATGTTTGATTTTGTTAATCTTGTTGAGTGTTTCCACCATGTGAACTGGCACGCGGATCGTACGAGATTGATCTGCAATAGCGCGTGTAATTGCTTGTTTGATCCACCAAGTTGCATAGGTTGAAAATTTGTATCCACGTTCGAATTCAAACTTTTCAACAGCTTTCATAAGACCAATGTTACCTTCTTGGATCAAATCTAAGAAGTGTAAACCACGATTAATATATTTACGTGCAATGTTGACTACAAGGCGTAAGTTTGCTTTTGCCAAATCAGCTTTTGCAAGCTTATCTTTTAATTGCCCGCGAGAAAATGCGGTATAAAATTTTGCAGCAACTTCATAGCTGAAACCTATTTCATTTTCAGTATTCTTAATTGCTTTGCGTGCAATTCGTTGTTGTGTTTCAATGTACACAATCTCTTCTGCGTTAAGATCTTTTTTCTTGCGCAGCATGCTGAGTTGTTGTTCTGAAGTAACTACGAACTGTTTTTTCTCAGTTATTTTTGCAATAAGTTTTTCTATTTTTTTACCCAATTTTCTGATCAATTTATTGGATAATTTTATAGAAAGAATTGTTTCGCTAATTTTTTGTTTGTTTTCTTTGATAGCGCTTAACATTTCCTTTTTTGCAGCATCTGTTGTGAGTTTGCCACGATAGCTTCTATATATTTCTGATTCATGAGCAACAAACTTTTTGATTTTGTTGATGATGATCAGTAGGGCTGCTCGTTCTTCTTCAAGTTTTGGCAAATTTTCTTCATCAAATTCTGTAAACTGAATGATATCTTTAAGCGCAATATTTTTTCTGTGTAAACGTTCACCGATGATTAAAATTTCTTTGTGAATCAAAGGAAAGCGTGAAAGAGCATCAACAGATTCACGTTTACCGCTTGCAATTTTTTCAGCGATAACAGTTTCTGTTTTTTTGTTGAGTAATGGAATTTTGCCGATATCGCGTAAATAACATTTTACACCATCAGCAATCTGTGGAATATCAGGAATTTCTTTGACTACTTCGCCTTCATCTTTGTCCACATCGTCGTGTTCATCGATTTCTTCTTCTTCTTCTTCCAAAGAAGTAGCAGATAGTTTGCTTTTTATTTTTGCAGGCTCTTTGTCTTCAACTTCTAAAAAGTCATCATTATCTTGGCTTGCTGCTGAACCAGATTGTAGTTCTTCTTGCAAAATAAGATCAACGTTACGTTTTTCAAGTTCTTTCAAAAGTTGGTTTGTTTCATCTTCGGAAAACTTATAACGATCGCTCATATCCATGATTGATTCGTAGGTGACGTAGCGTTGCTTTTGGCTATCTTCAACTATTTTTTTGATCAGCCCTTGGTGATCTTCTAGGTTGATAGTCTGTTTAGAGCTTTTTTTGGGTACAATTTTTTTCTTAATCATAAACGTCCGTTTTTGTATAATTCTGATTTTAATTGTTCAAAAACTGTAAGAAGCCTCTGAACTTCTTGGTCATTATGATTTCTTTTAGCCTGCATAATTTTCATTTTAATAGTGCTTGTAATCGTTTTCCAATATTTTTTTTGGAATTGCACCATTAAATTGCTAAATGCTTGCGTAATAGAGTCTATTTGGAGTGTAAACATCAGGGTTCGTACATAAGTCGCACTTTGTGCGTTTATCATTTCTTCTACGCTGTGGTTACATGGCTCCGCATGACTTTTTACATGCTGCATAATGTCTTGAACGATCTGTTGAGCTTGTTGTGAAAGTCCTGTTGTTAAAAGGAGCTCGTTAGATTCGGTCAAAAGGTAAGGTGCATAAGCTATGCATGCAATAATTTGTTCTTCAAGTTTGCATACATTGGTTTGTTGGTCTAGTTGTTTTGTTGCTTGTGGCACTATTTTGGGTTCAGGGCTATATCTTTTAGTATACTCATTTTTTAAGATTTCTAAAGACATTTGCAATGATTCCGCAGCTTTCATGAGCAAAACATTTTGTTTTAAGGTGTCAGGAACTTGCGCTATAACCTCGAAAAGTTCATTTAAGGTACTCATTTTATGTTTCATAGAATCTTGGGCAAAACTGTTTGTTTTCACTTCTATGAAAAAATTAAAAATATCTTTTGCTTGATCTATGTAGGGCATAATATCTTCTTGCTTTTCAAGTAAGGATGCAGGATCTTGCCCTTTGGGCAGGAGCACTACTTTGACATCAAGGTCAAGTTGCCAACAGGTTGTAGCGACTCTGATAATAGCTTGCTGTCCAGCATTGTCAGCATCATACAGTAAATAAATGGTCTGAGCGTGTTTGGCCAGTTGTTGTAGGTGATCTATGGTACAGGCTGTTCCTAAGGTTGCAACAGCATGCTTAAGACCGTATTGCCACAGTGCGATGCTATCCATGTATCCTTCAACTATGATAGCGATGTGATTTTTTTGAATGACTTGCTTAGCGCTATCAAAGCCGAATAAAATTTTACCTTTTTTAAAGTAACTTGATTCCATAGAGTTGTAATATTTAGGTCGTGTATCTTCAGGTGAAAATACGCGTCCACCAAAACCACAAATATTTCCTAAGTGGTCTTTGATAGGAAACATAATTCTATTTTCATACGCAGCATACAATCCTTGTTTGCCTTGCATGAGGATATGAGCATCAATTAAATCTTGCGTGTTATGTCCTTGCATGGTGATATGAGCGATCAGTTGTTGAATATTGCGACTGCCCGCAGGAAAAAAACCAAGCATAAAATGAGTTATAGTTGGTGTCTGAATATTTCGCTGAGTTAAATATTGTAGAGCTGTTGGATTTTTGTACAGCATTTGATTGCACCATGTCGCAACGCTATGGCACAGTTGGTAATATGTTTTAGGTGTCGGATGATTGCCCGATGATTGCAAAAGTTCTTTGGGTACTTGTAAATGATATTTTTGCACTAAATGTTGTGTTGCTTCATAAGGGCTGAGGTTTTCAATTTTTTCCACAAAGCTAATAACGTCACCTGTTGCATGACATCCAAAACAGTAAAAAATATTTTTATGAGGGCTGACGGTAAAAGAAGCTGTTTTTTCGTGGTGAAAAGGACAGCGACCTTTCCAGTACAAGGAGCCTGTTTTTTTAAGGAGGGTGTATTCACCAACGGTGCTTAAAATGTCGACGTTGTTTTTTATGAAATTAAATAAATCCATAGATTATGATCCATATTTTTTTTCGCCACAATATTGTGCACTGAGCCAGGCACCACATATTGCGATAACGGTTAAAGCAACCCATTGGTTTGTTGAAAACCATGCTGTAAAACCTGTGTCAGACCACCACGTACGATCCCATCTTAAAAAATCAACAATGAATCGTTCCGTGCTGACGAGTATTAAATATTGTATTAAAACTGAGCCTTGTTTTTTAAAAATATATTGGCCGTATCTGTATAGATATATAAATACACCAAAAAGTAAAAGACTGCTATAGAGTTGTGTTGGATGTAGTGGCGTGCATAAAGGCGCCATGTTGTCAGGATGGCTGTATGTAACTGACCACCAAACATTTGTTG
>JAGOTL010000040.1 GCA_018061805.1 Candidatus Babeliales bacterium | reverse complement strand
TTATGGCATCGTCGAATTGCGATAGTGGCAACTTGGTATTTTATACGTCAAAATTCCCTTAAAACAACCCAGGAAATAGCAGTCAAGCTGTTGCATGATCAGCACGATTTGATCCATAAGGCTGTGGGCTGGATGTTGCGTGAGATGGGTAAAAAGGACGAGGTAGTTTTACGTGTTTTTATCGCAATGCATCAGCAAAATATGCCAAGGACGATGTATCGATATGCTATAGAGCGTTTGGCAAAATCAGCGTAAAAAACGCTTGAAATAATGCTGATGGGATTGCTTTATATATGGGTAATGGTAGTATATATAATATATAAAGCTTATATTCCCTTATCTTAAGTGGTCAATAAAGTCTTCTTTTCCTAACACAGAGTAGTTTTAATCAAAAAACGGAACCGTTAGGATGATGGTCAATTCTTTGTTGGCATCGATCTATCGGTGATTTAAATCGATTTTTTATTGTTAAGCGGGGTATCGCTGATATACATATTTTATCCTTTTTAACAATAGGAAGTTTTTCTATGGAAAAATTCACACAATGTCTAGGTTTGTCATCGCACGTTTTGGCATCTTTGGAGCGTATGCAATTTAATACGCCAACGCCAATTCAAGCGCAGACAATACCATTAATTTTAGCTGGACGCGATATTTTAGGATCAGCACAAACAGGTACTGGTAAAACAGGTGCGTTTGTTATTCCTATGGTCTCAAAGCTTTTAAATAACGAAATTCAAGGTGCTTTAATACTTGCTCCTACACGTGAGCTTGCTGCTCAGGTCGTTGCTTTTATTGAGCTTTTACTTGGTAAAAACAGTGGTATTAATGTTGCATTGTTAATTGGTGGTGAAGATATTCGCCGTCAATTGCAGCAACTTCGTAAACAGCCTCGTATTATTGTAGGTACACCGGGTCGTATCAATGATCACATTGAACGTGGTACTGTGCAATTATCTAAAGTAGGTTATGTTGTTTTAGATGAAACTGACCGTATGCTTGATATGGGCTTTGGTCAACAGATCGAATCAATCATTGAGCAAGTAGCTCAACAACGTCAAACATTGATGTTTTCTGCTACTATGCCTAACAACATTGCTCGTTTATCTTCAAAATACTTACAAAATCCTGAACGTGTTGCGATTGGTTCATGTTTGCAGCCAATAGCAGCAATTGCTCAAGAAACTGTAAAATTGAATGAAGATCAAAAATATGATCATTTGGTTAAAGTATTAACCGATAAAGAAGGTTCAGTGGTTGTCTTTGTAAAAACAAAATTTGGTGCTAAAAAATTAGCAGATAAATTGTACAGAGACCGTTTCCAAGCTCAAGCTATTCACGGTAACTTACGTCAAAATAAACGTGACCAAGTTATTACAGGTTTTAAAAATAAGAAATTTAGAATTTTAGTTGCAACTGACGTTGCGGCTCGTGGTCTTGATGTGCCTCATATACAATTAGTCGTTAACCACGATTTACCACAATGCCCAGAAGATTATATCCACCGTATTGGTCGTACAGCTCGTGCTGGTGCAACAGGTTCTGCGATTAACTTTATCACTAACTCTGATAACCGTTTATGGCGTGCAATTGAACGTTTCATGAACACTGGTGAAGGCGGTAACGCTGGAAATGGTGGCGGTGATCGTCAAGGTGGCCGTAATAATGGTGGTGGTAGATCATCTGGCCCACGTCGTTTTGATCGTGGACCTCGTCGTTTTGGTAAGAATGGTTCAGGTAATCGTTTCAGAGGCAACAATCGTCGTGATGATGATGGCCAAGGTGATGATTATGCACCGCGTCCTGAGCGTTCTAACAGATTTGAATTCGCTCGTGAGCAGGGATCGTTTACAGAAGGTGGTGATCAGCCACGTGCTGAGCGCTCTGAACGTTCTGAGCGTTCTGGTGGTCGATTTGAATCACAAGGTGGCAATGGTAATCGCCGTAGCAGTGGTGGTACTGGTGGACGCCGTCGTTTTTTCAATAAAAACAGATCAAGCCGATTTGGATCTTCAGCAGAAGCTTCAAGCCGTTAATTATTAGATATTTAAAAAAAGATTCCCTGATGAAAATTGGGGAATCTTTTTTTGTCTTTAAAAGGTAGTGTGGTTTTTGATGAATGGGTGATTTTAGGGTATAATAATAGTATTAGGGCTTTAACTTAGGGGTTTTTATGATTAAAAAAATGATAGTTTTGTTGGGTTTATTGTGTGGTTTTTCAATGCATGCTGCAGAACTTGCTCGTATGAAGGCTAGAAGCGAAGAAAAGCGTGCTAGTCGTGTTGATTATTCGCAGCAAAATGAAGATTCGTGGAGTACAAAACAATTAACACTCATGGAAGATGTGTATAATCCAAGCATGACAGAAGAACAGAGAAAGAAAAAGCATTTGCAGGGATTATATCCGCATTATAATTTTCAACAAATAATACATGTATTCCATCAACAAGGTGTAGCGTTCGATGTTTTGCTGAAAAATGCTCATGCTGTTAAAGAAATAAAAACAATAGAAGAAGCAAAAAAACTCGCTGAAAAATTAGAAGAAAACTATATTTTGGATATTAATAATCAGTTGAAACAGCAAGAAAAGACAAGAATTGCACAACAAAATATGTCAGTTTCATCTTGTAAAGATTCTGAGTAGCAAGATATTTTTATGGTCGCAGTCTTAAGTTCTAAGATTGTTTTGTTCTTTTGCCATTATGGGCTATAGCTACAACTGTAAGGGGTTTAAGTTAGGGATTTTTATGATTAAAAAAATGATAGTTTTATTGGGTTTATTGTGTGGTTTTTCAATGCATGCCGCAGAGCTTGCTCGTATGAAGGCTAAGCGCGAACTACGCATTGGTCAGGTTACTTCGTTGCCTGTCAGAAAAGAAAAAAAACCAAGCGCTTACGCTTGTAAGTCGCTATATAGTTTAAAGCATTTAAAATTTATTGAGGATCTATTTAATCCAAATATGACCGACGAACAACTAAACAAGAATCATCAGCAGGGATTATATCCGCATTATAATTTTCAAAGAATTATAAAAATGCATCGTGATAATGGTACAACCAGAGAATCTGTTTTGCGTAGTCCTGAGACTTTTTTATCTGAAGAATTGTGTTATGCAAAAGAATGTAAATTAGAAAGAGAGCAAGTGGAATACATTAATAATGTTAACGCAAATTTAGAAAAAATGCTGTCGCAAAAAGATAGCTCTAATGATCAGCTGGTTGAACCGAAAAAATTTTGTTGTGTTTGGTCTCTTGTACACGCTCGGAATATAGATAAAGCTTAGATGTTATATCTTGCTGAGAGATAAATTTAAAAAAAGATTCCCTGATGTAGTTTCGGGGATCTTTTTTGTTGTACAAATACAGGTGTGGTTTTTGATGATTGAGCTATTATCGTGTACAATAAGATTATCAGGGGCTTAAGTTAGGGATTTTGTATGAATAAAATAAACACACATTTGCTTAGTTTTTTAGGTGGTATTTTTATGTGTGCCGCTGAATCTGTATGTAGTGATACATCATCTTTGTTTAAGCAAGTACAGGTGTATTGTGCTGATAAAAAAGCTTTCAAGGCTACAGAAAATATTGAACAAAAAATTATAGATGGCATATATCCAGCACAAGATATTTTGAATATGATAGATAATTATCAGGCAAACGATCAGCATTGTTCACCAGAAGTTTTGGTGCAGCATGTGACTTTGTATAATGCTATATTGGATTATGTTTTACAATTAGAGAACAATCCCAAACATACTTTTGAAAGTCTTGCGGCAGAATATGCTCCTACTTGTGAAAAAAATTTAGCAAGCAAGCTTTTTATATCTATAGCTTTTTTAATGAAACGGTGTCATTGGTCGTCGGAGCATGTGGCTTCTTTGCTTGATAAAGATTATGTATCCTTTTTAAGATTTGCTGATCGCGGTATGGCTCAAGCGATTGAAAAAAAAGCTGATGGGACTATTGGGCGGGTTCACAATTCTTTGCCGTTTTATGATCTTTATGATTTGACTATGAATCGTATGTGGCCATTTAGTGTCCCTGCTGTTAAAGGTATAAAAAATGGGTTTAAATCTTTAGCAAAAAAATAATTTTTTAATGTATAAAAACATGTATAGATAGGACTTTGTTGTTCTATCTATATTTTTTTGTGAGTATGTGATACAAAAGCATGGTGCCTTGGAAAACAATTGCAAGGCTACACACACATATTCCCAAAAATAATAATGCTAAAATAATAACATTTGTTTGAGTTCCGTATTTGGCGTAGAAATATACATTGCTATAACCAATAGCCAGTGCGCATAGTTGTCCGAATAATGC
>JAGOTL010000017.1 GCA_018061805.1 Candidatus Babeliales bacterium | reverse complement strand
CAAACTATACACCAAAGGCAATATCAGAAACCAAACATAACTATCAATTTCTATGATTCCAACATTAGCCACCATTTTAACCATATACATAGCAAGCATCAACACAATCACAACAACATACAATTGTTCTATATAGGGCACGTGCCACATCGTGAAAAACCAAAGCAAAAACATTGCAACAAATAAACTCAAGACTAAAAACCATCGCTGCCACGGTATATAGCTCCACCAAGACGTACGGACTACCCTGCTCCACTTAACCCCAACAATATGCGACCAGACCATTTGAACAAACCAAAACAATAACATTCCAGAACAAAACGTAACCAAAAACGCTCTATCGGTACTTAGCACAGGTACATATTGATGCACCACATGCATCGTTACAACGCGCGTAAACAAACCAAGCAAAATCGGGTACGCAACTTCTTTACCTATCATAAAGCCCAACGATACCACAAGAGGCGCCATGTGTACCTGCACCGTATACGCTTGAAGTGCAAATCGACCAAGTGTAACAAATACATTAAAGAGAGTTGAAAAAACAATTCCAAAAAACATCAATATTCGAGTGTCTTGCTGCCGACGAACCACAATCACATCATGCACCAACTGACTCATAGGAAAATCATATGAAGCCTTATCAATATAATAGCGACGCATGACATACGATATTAAAAATGCATATGCAGCGGCAGCCAAAATAAAACCACTCAGCACATATACATATATATAAGGAGAAGAAATCCATATTTCAAACGTTTTTGGATGCAAAAAATAAAAGGATGGAAAGCTTAACCCCAAGCACGTACCTACCATACCGCCTATAGATCCTGCACAAATAATCACGACTGCATATTTACGCAACCACTCTGTCGAAAACAACGGCATCATAAAAGTCATGCACACAACACTAAAAACAGGCGCCACCCAAGGACCTACTTGGGTATTCATCGTCAAATAACTCATCATGCCTGTAGAAATAACCGAAAAAATGACCGAAATAAAAAATGCTAACATAAAACTACCTACCTCAAATAAAAATACTTACAACACCCAAAACCAACAAAACAGTTGCATAACCTGCATAAAAGCCAAACAATGTTGGATATTGAGATTCAGGTTCTTTTATATATTTAGTTGCGAGTCCTGATCCAATTAACAAAGCACCCATCACAGGACTGAGCGTTACAGCACCCGCAATACACAGCAAATCAAGCCTGAATGTTTTAACGATAAAGCCAAGCACTACTCCAAACAGCAAAATACTCATATCATATGTATTATTTTCCATAAAATGAGACAACTGCGCAGCATTTGCATACACCATATCATTATCATGCATTCCCATTTTAAACATGCAAAACCATACCGCAAAAGCAGAAGAAATAGCTGCAACAAAAACACCAAGTATTTGATATTTAATAATTTCGTAATATTTAAAACCATGCAACTGACTCACTTTTGCAGAAAACAAAAGATCAACCACAAAACCTAAGATCAAGAAACTCGATGCTGCTATCGTTAAAAGAAAAAATTGCGAAAACTGAGCAAAGCATAACAACGGAAAAACAACCACCAGGGCAAAACTTTGTAAATCTACAATCCCAATCTCACCTACCATACGACTACAAACATAGGATAAAAACAATACAATAAGCACCGTAAGCCATATCCAAAAACTCTGCAGTACAATAATAAGACTTGATACTAAAACAATAGAAGCGAGTATTATGATCTCTTTACCCATCTTGCTCATACCAAACTTTTGGTATTTGTTATGCAACCGCTGCATGACATACAACATCAACTGTATTTTTTCATACAACAACCAAGCCAAAAACATACCGACAGCAACCGTTAGAACAACCGCCTGATACGAAAACTTTGTTTTTAAAATATATGTCGCCACCCACAAGGCAACACCTTGCAAAAACATACCCCACATAATAGGAACTACACCGGCCGCTCCAATAATAGCACCGATGGTTATCATAAATGGTGCGGCTTGCATTGGGAGTATGATCAATGAAATAAATGGCCTGATCCACGTCATACACAATTCCCATAGCACAGCCATGGACAACCCTTTGAGTACCAATTTTTTTCTATTACGATGACGATCAGTGTACAAAACGTCATATACAAACTGACTTATGGGATACGTCAACGTATGTTTATGTAACACCTTTGCTTGTAACACATACAATATTGCAACAGCAACTCCCGCACATAAAGCCACTACAGCCGCTACAGCAGAAATAAAAATATAAGGATGATACAACCAATAATCAAAAGCTTTTACATGAAGTAAATAAAAAGCTGGTAACGTTGAACCAAGCGCTAATCCGCCAATGCTACCCATTGATCCAATGATTAATATCGCCATAGAACTTTGTACTAACAATTGCTTTTTAGAAACTATCATAAAAAATAGCAATCCAACCACAACAAAAATCGGCGCACACCATGGTCCCATTTGCCAATAAAAAGTCATGTATGCCATAGCAAATGCAGAAATAGCTGCATACAATACAGCAACAATATAATGAATCATACTCTATCCTTTTTTAACCAAAATACTTTACATACTGTATACTACAACATCATAATTGCGCAAACCCCTGAAAGATGTTACGGTAACTGATCATACCTTATATGAAAGATTCATTATTATGAAAATAACATATATATTCGTTATTTTATTATCACTATGGAACACCACACACACCCAAGACCTGTCATGCTTTTTAGATTTTTCATATTTACAAAATAGCTCGCAAGTACAACAAAAATTAATTGAACTCGGATTTAAAAAAGTATATTTTACCACACCTGACAACATACAGCTCTGTGGTCTTTTACTCGACAAAAGCAAACAACAACCTATACGCGGCACCATATTGTATTGCGCTGGATTTTATCCTGGAAAAAAAGAAGGCATGAGTTCGTTTTTTAGCTTAATTGCAGATCAACCGTATAACGTTTTGTTATTTGATGCACGCGGACACAATGAAAGCGCAGGATCTTTTTTAACCTATACAGATTTAAAACAATATGGCACCGTTGAATACTTAGATATTATTGGTGCACTTACATTTTTAAATCAATACAATGCGCAACACTTATTACCAAGCAATATAATAATTCACGGAATATGTTCCGGAGCTTTTAATTGCATAAAAGCAATCGAATATGCACAAAAAAACAATATCGACTGTTCAAATATTTCAGGCATTGTTTTTGACAGCGGATGGCTTCATATCACTGACGTCGTTGAACCAGTAATTGATGCTGAAATTACAAAAAGATTACAAAACAGTTATTTTTCTTGGTGCATAACACCTGCATCATATATTGTTAAAACGCTGTATCGATGCACTTTAAAAAATAGCCACAAACAACAAACAAGTATCAACAACACACTCGCTCATATAAAAATTCCAATTTGGTATGTACACTGCACGCACGATCCTTATGTGCCTATACAACCAATACAACAATGCTTACAAAGTTATAACTGTACATGTTGTTGGTGGATAGATCACAATAGTCACGCCGATTATCACATGTGCAACTATCAAACATACAAAACAAAACTGATTAACTTTTTAAAAAATCTATAAACACTGCTACATGTCTCTTTTCAATGTTTGTTTACTATAAACTATTCAAAAAATGCTCGTTGCCTTTTTATATAACAACATGTTAAACATATGTTGATCTGAACAAAACGCGTTGAGCAGAAAATGAGATATATAAAAATTTTCTTACTGTGCTTGATCACTAACCTTACTTTAACAACAAACAATAACCCTTATTGGCCTGATAACGGTAGCGCATCATTATTTAGCTCTATAATAATATGGGAAACAAATTCAACCACCACTGCTAACTCAACATCAGAAAAACTGCAAAAAATAACGCTACCTCCGTATAACAATACATCTTCTACAGATTATTACAGACCAAATATTACTAAAGATGCGCAACACACAACGAATCTTGAATTAGCTCAACAAAAAGAAAAACGAAATCAAGATCATATAACAAAATATGGAGTCAGTGAAGCTATCTTAAGGGGAGATAAACACCATGTAGGTGTCTTTGAAACACGCCACTGTGATACTGTATGCGCTTGGATTATACAACGAAACAACATGACCAAAGAACAAGCATTAAACGCTTGGAATGAGTATTGCAATACACAGCATCTTAGTAACGATAAACAACAAAATGGTCGCGCTCGTATTACAACTGAATATAATAAACGGTTAAAAAACACGCAGCAATCTACAAATACGTCCCTAAATATTACCCAAACAAATCAAACCTCAATCACCGTACCTGACCCTACTTCAAGTAAAAGTATTAATCGATCTCAACTACAACAAGAAAACATTCGTCAACACATGCACCAATGTGGTCTAAATCACCATCAAGACTCTCTTCCTTGTCATGATTTTCATCAAATAGAACAAGAATATAAAAACTATCAACAAATATGCAATATCATGATTACTCAAGACACAGCAGATGCAGTTTGGCTTCACAGAGCACAAGCTATGCAAAAAACTATAGATCAAAATTTTATACAAGAATGGCATCACATACAATTATCACCCCAAGCACAAGGATACTTACAAGCCTATGGATTCTCTGCAGAATTGTATCAATCATGCTACGGAACATCAATGCAACAACAATTACACTCAGAAATCTGCCACTTGTTTGAAGAATCTGCAAAAAATCAATCTTGCCCTAAAAGCACATCAAGTTTTTTAAACATGGCGCTCAATTTAGCAAATATTTCTTATTGGGCAAATCAACTTGAGGCATTAACACAAACTACTACATACCTTGACTGCGCCAAGCTTGCGCATCAAATTGGAAACTGGGTTATTCAAAATGTTCCTTTATATATAGAAGCCCTTACCAAAGTACCAATAGATTCTGCGTGGGACTTTATTCATATGGCTTCTCATCCTATTGAGCTCATAACAAATTTAGGTACAATCATTTGTTTAATTTCTGATACAGCAACACTGCTCGATGAAGATTCTTTTGGAGCAACATTACCAGCAGCCGTACAAGCACGCCAACAAAGATATCAAGATCTTAATGATAATCTTAAAAAGATACATGACTCTATTTCTACCTCTAGCGGACCAGAGCGCGTATACTACGTAACAAAATTTATAGCTGATTGCATGCTGCAACATACAGCATTTAAAGCATTAGCATCTGCTGCACATGTTGCACAAATCCAAAATCGCTGCATAAAAACTATCCGACATGCTGCAAATATTATTGACATCCAACCAAGCATGTCACTTGCAACAGAACAAATAGGACAGGCAACACACGAACTAGAAACCGTCCTACACAAATCATTGCAACGCGAATTAAGTTCAATCGAACAATCCATAGCTCAAGAAACAAACATAATCACATCAACAATTTCAACAGAATGCAGATCTTTACAAGAAATCACACAAGAAATTGAACAATACGGTAAAATTCCTCTAACGAATCAAGCCCTATGTCAAGAAACGCAAACTATCGCTGAAAAGATCGTACAAGACACCAATGTTACCATCGATAGATCTATGCGTTTAAAATTTGGACCAAAATGGCATATTATAGATGGAATTAAAAAACGAGTCAGCATTGATATAGATCATATCTTAAATTATGAGATCAGCTTTAAAATCAACAAACAGTTAGGTTGCATGGAAATAGATTTAACAGGTGGACATTTAGCAGGTAGCACAGAAGCTTTAGCCAAAAAAGGGTTAATAAAAATCATTGACAAACGAAAACTGCCATCAGGTTGTTGGCAGTACGAATTTGAAGATTCTTTCAGCAAAAAGAATTTTACCAAAACAGAATTTCACCATTCATGGAGTAAAGAAAAAATTATAGAAGAAACATGTAATCTTTTTGAAAATATAAACATTGCAGAATATGCAACAAAAGATAAAAAACTAGCAAAATATATCAAACATGCAGAGCAAGAAATGTCTATTGTTATGAAAAAACATGAAAAAAACATTAACATCACAACCAGCGTCCCTTACAAAATAAAGGAAAAAATAATATGAAAAAAATATATTTAAAATTAACAGATGATCAAAGCAGATACTGGATATTTAAAAATGCACAAACTCAAAACTATACTTTAGGAAATTTAATTTGGTTTTTAGAAGCATGGGGCGATTATGATTCAAAAAAAATTTACACCACGCGCAGCATGAATTGGGAATGGTTACACTTAGACAAAAGCTTAGACGAAAAAACAGTATGCCTAT
This sequence comes from Candidatus Babeliales bacterium, assembly GCA_018061805.1. Lineage (GTDB taxonomy): Bacteria > Babelota > Babeliae > Babelales > Chromulinivoraceae > JACPFN01. The sequence continues at coordinate 10,435 of JAGOTL010000017.1, read as the reverse complement.
GGGATTCGTCTGACATCAAAAAGAAAGCAAAAATACAAAACTTAAGCCCTGCTGAAAAAAAAGCTTTCGATGATGCATATAATGAATATTACGACAAACGATATGACGATATACCCAAACTATGCATGAACATAGAAAATTATGTTGAAATTACAGAAAAATGGCAAAAAATAGTATCACAAGCACAGTACACCTATATCATCTTATCGCAAGATGATGCTGGTTATGTAGACTTAGTTGGCAAAAACGAACTATCTGATCAAGACCTACAAGATATGCAACGCGAACATCAAAAATATTTAAAACGTCAAGCTGCGTACGCAAAATATGTCGCATCACGTCCTGATATCTTTGATGATATTTGGTATGGGCCTGAATCTAGTGAATACGAAGATGATTGGAAAAAGTTCTTAGATGAACCTCTTGATTAACCAATGTATTTTCAAACGACTAAAAAGCTAAACAGCTGATTGTTGTAAATACGGTCCGCCGCCAGCAAGAAAATGTATGTGTATATGAAACACTGATTGTCCTACAGATGCGCCGTTGTTTGATACCAGTTTGAATTCTGGATTGTTTGGCAACATTGTTGCTATGGTTTGCGCTGTCATCAACAGCTTACCTAGAAGTAGCGTATCTTGTGACTCGCAAGATTGAATATTTGCGATATGTTTTTTAGGAATAATAAGATAATGAATTGATGCTTTAGGAGCTATGTCCTTAATCACGATCACATCATCGTTTTCATAGAATTTTTCAGAATGAATTGAACCAGATATAATTTTACAGAAAATACAGTTTTGCATCATTACCACATGTATGTTAAAAAGTTATATTTGGTACCAAGGGCCGGAATCGAACCGGCACAATGCAAGCATCGCGGGATTTTGAGTCCCGTGCGTCTACCTATTCCGCCACCTTGGCATATTCAAAGATAGTTACATTTTACGTCAAAAAGCCATTACCGTCAATCAATTTAAATAAAGCCTATAAAAAAAATTCTGCGTAAACAGGCACATGATCAGACGGATATACCTTATAAATAGGTTCAAGATTTTTATTCTTCAAAGATTGTTGCGCAGAAACCATAGCAGGAAACAGATAACGACCTTGGCCAACCTGTGATTTTTGCATATCAATTGTCAGATTAGCATGCACGACATGATCAATTGATGTAAAAAAACCTTGCACAGTTCCCGCCGTACACGATTGATGCTCAAACATACCAAACGATTGATGAACTTGCTCAGAAAGCACCGCAACGATATCTTGCTTCATTTCTGCGTACATGGTATTAAAATCACCGGCCACAATCATACGCTGTACACTCAGCTGCTTCATATGATGCGCTAAACTTTGCATCTGCAAAACACCTGACATTCGTTCATGATAACCTGATGATTTATTTAAATGAACAGAACTTACCAACAGATCAAAATCTGTTGCTGCATGTCGCACTACTGCAAGAGCTGCTGCGCCACGAGAATGCTCAGACACGTTTGAAAGTGCAACCTGGTCAACAGATACAAGCTCACATGCTGATATTTTAATGTACACTACCACACCACCATGCTGCCCTTTACTGTGATACGATGCAAAACGATATGCATAGTGCATATGCTGATCAAAAAATTCTAATGATTTTTTATCAATTTCTTGCAAGCATACAACATCTGCATCATACTCTTGTACTATTTTAAAAATCAAAAACAAACGCTGATAATCATTGCGCTGAAAGCCATAATGCGTCACATCTTGTACAGCTGGACCTAAAATATTCCAGCTCAACAATGATAGTTTCGATTCATTCATAACCACTCTACCTTTTACAAAATCAATCAAGCAAAGATTGCTGTTGATGCAAACCAAGTATGGCCAAAAATTGTTGATACGTCCAAGGCTGTGCAATAGCAATTTTTTTCTTGCGACTCGTTAAGCCTGCAACAATTTCTATCTCACTTTTTTTGATACCCAATTTTTCAGATAACAATTGCACAATTTCTTTATTGGCTTTACCATCCTGCGGAGCGGACACTATAAAACATTTCAATATTCCTGATTTATCCAAAACAATGCTTTGTCTGCCAGATTGAACAGCAACTTTTATTTCTATAATTAATGCCACAAAACAGGCCTTTTATTATTTGCATACACCATATACCCATCCCAATCTTAGCATAAAAAATCTTTTCACTCATAACTTGTTACACAAAAACAATGCAAAAATACAGATCTTGCTTGTAAAACCGCAGAAAAACAGTACACTTAATTGAAGTGTCTCTGTATATTTTTGGAGAGGTGACTGAGTGGTTAAAAGTGCTCGCCTGCTAAGCGAGAGCTCTGGAGACAGGGCACGAGGGTTCGAATCCCTTCCTCTCCACCATAAATCACCGCAACACTTTCCATCCAACAATCATCGTTGGACTACAATATTGAATTATACGCGCCTGTAGCTCAGTTGGATAGAGCGTCAGACTACGAATCTGAAGGTCAGAGGTTCGACCCCTCTCAGGCGCACCATACTTCGCCAATACTTCAGCTGGCATGGCCATAGCAAAATGCAAAAACATTATTCAAAAAAACATGCCTACAAAAGCTATCCACCAACGTAACCAAAAATCACTATCTGATTAAAAAAGCTATTTTTTATATATTTTTTAATGTGCATCAACTTAAAAACAAAAAACAACTGTGACTATGTAAGTCTTGCAACTATTTTTTTATTATATTATTTTCGATTGATTATAATACGATCTTCAAAAACTTTGTAAAAAGCGATCGGACAATGTTCAACGCAAAAACCAATCGATTATTTTGTTTATACCTGTCAATTCTGGCCTGTAACATCTCTTTATATGCAGGATTTGCAGCAGGAACACTCGTCAAAACACCAAAGGGATATCAACCTATCGAAAGCCTTCAGATAGGTGATTTTGTTTATTCTGTGACTCCGCAAAGAACTTATAACATAAGTAAAGTTACTCACACTACCTCATACGCACAGCCTACAGCAATCAAAATGGTAACAGAAAATGACATTATCATCGCAGCGCCAAGGCAAAAATTTTATCTTCCTCACGAACAAAAATGGATTTCCGCTAAAAAAATAAAGTGCGATAATCACCTAGGAACAAGTCAAAAAACTTGCGCCAAAGAATTTACCATCTACTCACAAACAAAACTAACCGATTTTTTTGATATCAGACTCGACAATCTACACACATTTTGCGTCAGCACTGATGATATTATTGTTCACAACTTTCCTCTATGCTTTCTTGGTTTTACAATCGCATGGGGTGCAGGAAAAATAGCTCTTGATGGAATCTATTGCGGTATTTGCATTGCAGGATGGTGGCTTGGCACTAAACTTCTAAAGGGCACCAAAGTAAATAACAATAATTTTAGATTTACTATCACTCCTTCAACGCCCAACCATGCGCCCGATCCAGATGATGAAGAATGGAAACAAAAACATCCACATGGAAAACACATAGAATCTCCTAAACATCATCCCAATGCTCGAAATAGCATTGGTAAGCCGCCTCGAGATGGACAAGCGGCTTTAGATAACTCTTTTGAAGTATTAGGAAAAAAATATAGAATTGCTATGCAAGATGGCAACATTATACAATTAGTGCGCACTACAGCAAAAGAATATCATGGATTTATCGTAGAAGAATGGCTCACGCTAGACAAAGCTGCTCAAAAAACTTTACAAAATCATGGATATAATTTTCATCCAAAAACTGGAAAACTAAAAGTATGATTTACAAACTTCCTCAAAATATCGATCGATTTTACATATCTGACACCGAATGGATTGCGATACAAACAAGAGATCTTCCTCTTAACTTTGTATATAGTTGCTATGATCTTGATATCGTTTTTCACACAGCCAACAATCAATTTATTTTTGGAGCTAGCGACGCGGGAAGTTTTTGCTCCACCATACAATATACAATTCCCAAACTACTCAATAGCCAATTAATTTTACCTTCAAGGTTACAAAATAACTTGGGAATTTCTAACAATAATTATTGTATGGCTTTAACAGAAGATTACACATGCTTAGATTATCATTTTTTTGGCAATTCACACATACAGCAAAAACCTTACTTTGATAGCTTTCTTTACAATGATGAACAAGGTAATATCATTTTTGAAATTACTCCTCAATATCCATGGAACGATAAAAACGAAGAAGACATTAATCATCCCGACTTTATCTCTTACTCACAATTTCTCAAAAATTATCATCCAACGATAATCCGAACCATAGACCCAAAATATTTGCATCAATGGATCGAGCAAACACATATTTTAGAACCACTATTTGAAAAAAACGAGATAGAAGATCTACATCAATCAGAACATTGAAACGATAAGCATATAACCTAATACTTTGTTAAAATTATAGCGAAATTAACTTGGCCCTACTTTTTTTACATCTTTACAATTTAAAATCTTCCATAACAACTCAGTTTTGATTACACTGTCTGCAATATATTTTATTTCTCATAGAAAGGTTAATGCATGCACAAGTACTTATTGTTATTACTAACAATCACAGCAAACAAAGCAATATTGACATCAGATCAAAACCTAAAAACAAAAACAAAAACTACTACGACTACAACCACGACTACAACCACAACAACAGAAACTCGTGAGCATATGATGGAGTTATGGAACATAACAAACGAAGATCTTGAAAAAACATTTGAAAAAGCTCCTGCAAATAATTTTTGTGCTGGATCATTACCTACATCAACAGTAGCAGCATCATTGCTTGCACAGGCGCAGTCTCCACAAAATGTACACACCCTAGGCCTAGGCGGCAACAATAATCCAAAACTCTTAAAAGCTCCAAAAGTATCTGCTTGCACCACATACAGCACCGTAAAAGTGCAACAAAATAACGAACTACGTAATCTTGAAAAAGAACTTGGTTTATAACTGTACATAATATAAAAGTGCATTACCATAATCACACCCAACCTACATCAATTTTTACATACTCTAGAAAGATACACATGCTTACAAAAACATTTTTTGCATTATCTTTATTGCTAACAATATTGCTCAGCAACAATCTTGAATGTGCTCATTATCGATTGCCATGCAGTGATAATGGTCATGAGAGAATTGAAAGATGGACAGAACGATCATCACAGGTGCTCAATGGTGCAAATTCAATCAAAGAAAACATAGATTTTTTAAGACTACCTGAACATTATGCATCTGCAGCTCGAGAGCATGAACAAGCTATACCAGCTCTTGAAGAACAAAAAAGAGCGTTAATCGCACAACAAAAAGTCTTACGAGCAGCTCTAGTCTCATTTAAACGACAACAAGAAGAACTTGAAATAAAAACAAGTAATGCTGTAAATCTACTTCTTTCATTAAACAGTTAGGATCATTATGGAAATATTTTTTGCTTTTGCTACAGCCGTAGGCAGCATATGGGTCGCAACAGGTAAAGCAGCTCATGACTATCACCATGTACAACCGCAACAACATCGATATGAACAAGCAGCACAAACGACACAAAAGCTTGCTTTAGAGGTACAGCAACTAAACCAAGAAAACAAACAACTGCATGAAGAACTTTGTCAAAAACAAGCTCATTATCTTAAAGATGAAGAATTTTATCTTTCAAATCTTAAACTCATAAAAAATATCAAAAGATCACAAGAATTAAGAAATAAACGAGCTTTAACCGAACAAGATCTTAAAGAACTATCCCAAATAAGCGCCAACATAAAAGGCATATCATTCAAAAAACGTAGTACATGATTGCGTCATAAAGCTCTAAAATAAGAACTCATATCAATGTATACGAATTTTTAAAATCCTTTATATGATTACCAAAAAGATGTGATTATGTTTAAATTCAACAAAAAAATATTTATTATCAATGCAGTACTACTTGTAGGAACATCACACGCATCTCAAACACTGCGTGAAGCTTTCAAACAAACGTTAACAGAAACAAATGTTTTATACGAATACAACGTACAGCATTGCTATCAAGGACCAAGCACGCCGTTTCAATGCGATCCTGCTGGTATGCGCGAAAGCATGCAATTTAACGCTGGTTCACTACCTGTCTCTACGCTTGCCGCATCACTGGTAGCGCAAGAACAAAATGCAAAGCAGCTCAAAGAACTAGGCTTGCGCAATAACAGCAGCACCGTACAACTTGAACAAGCTCCAACAGCTTGCAAGAAACCTATATGCACAAAGATAGCCTTGCAACAAAATCACCAAAAAGAATGCCAACAGCTTGAACAAGAACTTGGTTTATAAATAAAAAACGGCTGGACAATAAAAATAAAAAGCCATAAATATAATGTGTTATGTATAGCTTATTCGATCTATTAATTTTCCAAATGTAGTACTACAAAAAGAGCTGAGTTTAAAAACCCAGCTCTTTTTTATTATCTATGTTCTTAAAAATAATTCATTAATTACCATTTTTAATGGCCCCACATGCCATCTGATCCGCGACCCATTTCTCTATCACCGCCACGACAGTCATACGTTCTGCCATCAAAAGTAATACTTTTTAAACCGCCTCCTGAAGATCCGTGATCACAATGACGACCTGTATGATCCCCACCATCACGACTACCACCTGAACTACTTACGCCATCTCTATTTAAAGATGCTGTACTTTCATTAGACCGAGTTACATAATTTGCAGCATTTGCAGCTGCTGTTCGCGCTAAATATTGTTTTCGAGCTTCTCTGGCCGCAGCAATGGTTCTAATATCCATTGTCCCTTCAAAGTATTCCTCGTCGCGAATCTCATCAAATTCTTGATCACCGGTATTGCTTAATCCAAACTGATCTCGTTGCGTACGATGCCCCATAGTCGAAGCTCTTTGTCTTAAAGATTTTCTATGTTCGCTCTCTGTGGCACGAGCCATCTCCAGCGCCGGCTTACTACCAATAGCCACAAATCGTGATAAAGTTGCGGTATTTTCCGCCTGATCTGCAGGCTTATTACCAGAATTTAAACAACATCGTATGAGCTTCATTTCAAACGATGATTCCATAGCAAAAAGTTTATTTTCTAGAGCAAGCATCACTATAACTGTATAAAAAAATTTCATACATTTTATATTCATTTTTATAATCTTTATTTAATGGTTGTGTTGAAAACGACATAATTCAGCCATCATTTGCACCATATTACTATTATAATCTCCACATAAAGACGAAGCACCTATTGTGCGGCAATGCTCTTCATATAATAATTCATAAGCATTTGCTGGCCCGCCAAATTCAGGTAAGTTACGCAAAACGTCTCGCAGACAATCTTTATGATCTTGAGGCCGATATGAATATGGAGGAGTAACAGGGTTACGAGAAGAACCTGGCGTGGAAAGATTACTTAACCCTTTCCAACCTCTGTTTGCTCTTTTATCCATAGCTTTTATTTCTTGCACGACAGTCATAACTTCCATAACGCTATAACCACCAATGATCCCGTAACTTCTGCTGCTGCTTCTTTCTGGGTTTGCATCATGAAATGCGTCACGGCCTCCACCATCTCTTTGTCCCATAGCTTGTATGTGCCCAGCGCTGCCTACAAACATTGTAAGGGTAATGACAACTATTTTCATGTTCATGTTAACTCCTGTGTGAATCGATATTATAGATACGCAATTATCGCAGAAAGAATATTTACTTACAATATAAAAACTTAAAAAAAAAAATTCCAAATATAACACCTAAAACTGCTCAATGCAAAAAGGGTTTTATTTCAACGACTTTCAATGCTTTTTAACATATCCCTTGTGTTACCCCCCCCCTATGCTATTTAAAACAATATATATCAATATATGTTCCTATATTATTCAAAAAAGGGTTTAAACGATGAAATCTTTGTATATCGTTATGCTTACTACGTGTCTTGTAAGCAACATGCTAATTGCAAAAAAAGAAACAACAAAGAAACAAAACTCAAAAACTATTACTATCTCGATAAGTCCAAAGCCTACTGTTGATATGCAAATCAACTTTAATTCATCATATCGATTAGACAATGCAATCATTACACCAGACACAAGCTTTATTGAAATTGACATCGAAAAATCAAGTACTACAGACTCTGTTAACTTTTTCATTTTTCCTTTAAAACTATACAAATATACTCAACAGCCAAAAGAAAAGCGTAAAAACTATAATGCCAATGAAGATCTTAAGAACATCAAATCTTCTAATTCTGGTGAAGAAAGATTATTTCAAGCACTGAGCACATCGGTCAAATATTCTTATGACCAATTACCAAAACATATTACACTCCCAAATCCTATGACGATTTTAAACGAACTTCTCGATTGTCCTTGCTAACATAAATGTTTATGTAGCGTATATAAGAAAAGAAGGATCCGAAAATTTCGGATCCTTCTTTCTAGACAAATCACAACTCATAGTATTATTGTTTTGCTACAACTTTCTTAGTCGTCTTTGTCGCGCGTGATTGAACCTTTTTGGATGTTACTTTCTTACTTCCTACAACATCTTTCATAACCAATTCAGAGTCTTGCAAAGACACCATAACATCTTTAACTCGACCACTTATTGGCATCATTGCATATGTTGATAATGTGTCATTTGATTTCAGTGCCGCAACCACTAAATTATTATCTTGCGGGCCATCCACATACATGCGTTGCGCATACAAAATTGTATCATCTTTATCACGTACCGTAACATGATATGTATTTTTATGTACTTTTTCAGCACGAACATTAACACCTTTGCTCATATCAGCTTTTGGCACAGCAATAGTCCAAGAATATGATTGAGGATTTGGTATTGACCATGTAGCATTGATTAATGTTACCAAGTCAGAAAAATCTTTCATTTTATTTTGTACCGTGTACATGTAATCACCAGACTGTACAGAATTCACTGCAAGATATCCAAAACCCGGATACTCAAACGAACATGTTCCTTTATTTATTAAATTCTGCTGCCCAGGAAATGCAACTGCTCCATCATCATACTCAGATGATTGATATGAATATTTATTAAACACTGACGCTTGCATAGCAGCAGTGACACCCCACTCAGTGATACTTCTTCGGGCAACGGTCACCCATTTGGTCGCAACATCAAGCTGCATTTCAGAACCAAACTGAAATAAAACTGGCACTAAGCCTAAAAATTCTTCTTTTGCATATGACTGCGATGATGGTCGATAAGCATAAAAATATAAGATTGATCGTTTATTTGCATTTATCACATCAAAAGAACTTTCTATGACAAAAGGGCTACATGTTGTAACATCATAATAAACCGGCACTAATTTAACACCGCGAGTCCACAGCTCTTTATCCATCTTCCACCACCAACTTTGCAGTGAACTTGGTTTATCATAGCCTGTACCAGCCTTAAACCAATATGGAACACCTACAAACCAATCACATGTAAGCCCCGTAAATTTTCCGTTGCCATCAAAAAAATCTAACGTAAATGTACTATTGGGACACAGCAAATTTTGACTTATTTGTGTAATTGGAAAATTATCAGAACTGTCTGATGACATTGGTATAGCTGCTGATGTTGATGTTGTAGACCCGACATGCTGTTGATACAACTTTCCAAACAATCCACCAATGGCTGTTTTCGTATTTTCTTGAACCGATGGTGTAAATGATATAACTAAATGTTCCTGCTTAGAAGACAAACTTTTATTAGATTGCGCTACAACCCAGGATAAATCTTGCGCAGCACTTGCAACATAAGAACCGAGTACATCGGTAAAAATATATGAACCTAACGTTGTGCCAGAAGCAACGCTCATGCTTTGGTCAATCACTGGATATACAGAATTGGTTACATCAAAGTAACCGAGCAAGCGCAAATACTCAAACGGTTCACATGAATATTGCATAGCAAGATCGTAATACACAGCGTCACTACCAGCATTTGAATTACCTAGCTTTTGACTGTACGTTTGAATATAACTTGCATACGCACTACCTATAGAGCTTCCCGCCATGTACACAGATCGCGGTATTAAAAGCAATGGCATGCTATGAGCTTGCACTTTATCAATCATATGAAACGACTGAAACGATACAATTGCTACATCCTCAAAACTAACATATTTATTTTTATTATTTTGATGTAGAGCATACGCGCCATCTGCAATAAAACGATCAAGCGTATTAAGCGTTAAAGAAACAGTACACATGTCAGTAATATTTGAAAGATTAACTACCTGTATGCGTTTGGTAAGTGACTCTAATGTACTATTGGGCTTTAAAAAATCATTTTCTATCACCAAATACACATCATCTGCTGTAAAACCTTGTATCGCATTGGTCCCATTTTGATACAACGTCACGACATCCTGAGAATATGCTGTTTGGCTTTGCAACGCAGATGTTTCTTGTGAGGTTATATTGTTCACATG
>JAGOTL010000016.1 GCA_018061805.1 Candidatus Babeliales bacterium | reverse complement strand
CCCTTAGAAATACTCGTCGACCTAGATAGTCGCAGCCTTTTGCGCATGACACAGCGCGACTATGAATACTGGGTAGACCGATTGCTTCACTTAGGGGCTGATATACAACATTGTAATTCGCATATGCCTGCACTCGCAGCAGGAGCGGGCAACTACAAGATATACAAAAAAATAATCCCCGTGCTTGATGACGCTCACGCTGCCACCAATTGCCTGCGCACTATGTTTTCATGGATTGGAAGAGTTCGACATACTCCAGATACGAAACAGATTATTTTAGATTTAATAGAGCAAGGTGCAAATATTCATTATCATGCTGGATCACTGCATCATGCTACCTATTTATTCCGTCCTAATCACAGCCCTGAAACTTTCATGCTTTTTTTAGACATGAATATCGACCCAACAGTGCGAAACTTTTTTGGTAAAACATGCATTGAATGGCAAAAAGATGAGAGGCGACCAGATTTGCTCAACACACTGCACTTGCATCAGGCACTCAGCAATCTGTACAAACAACAATACAAAAACACGTTATTTGGCCAAATTTTTATGCACGCATGCTTAGAGTGTTTTAAAGGACATCCAACAACTGTTCAAAGAATAATCTGTTGCAAACAAGCATCGATACGAGGAAAACTTGATTTGTTTTTTAAAGATCAACAACTTTATACCTTTTTAATTCCTCAAATTCTATCGCGTTTATTATATTTTGAACAAAGAAAATTTAAAAAAGAATTAAAAAAACTATATCATTTTTATGACAAAGAAATTTGTACTGATTGCTGCGCAATAAGCTGAAAACAATCTATATTACTCAACAATCGCAAATGCTTGTTTGAAAATCTCGAAATCAGATTCTGTCATAACTTTTGATTGTTCCATATGTTTTTTTATATCGGCTACATAAACTGCCTTTTGTTCTTCGCTCAGACATATTGGATGCATCGCCATAAAAAGACAAAGTTTTGAATACATATCGTGTTGTATTTTTTCATGAATATCCTGAGGAATAATAATAACCTCTATGTCTCTATCTTTTAAATACTTAAAAGCCTCACGACACCGTGCATCATATTGTGATAGATATTGCACGTATCTCTGATGCCTTTTTTTTAACGGTGTGTCAGACAAAGCATTTTGCATCTCTTGCAAATCTTGCATCAAACAACAAACATATCCTGTCTTCAACTTTTCTTGGTATATTTCATTTTCTTGATCTACGGCCTGTAACTCAAAAAAACTCACCGCAACACTCATGAAAAAAACTATTTTTTTATACATGAAACCTCCTGAACCTTTGTGTGTTTATTATATACAACGATAAGATTAATCAATACGTCCTCGAATGCAAGAACCGTTATAAAAACGAATCAAAGAAACATTGTGGTTGACTTTGTATATACATTGTATATATTTATTATAATAATCAGTCACAACATTTCTTCTTTTTAAGGTTACTCAACATGCTCAAAAAACTAGTCCGCTATGGAAACAGCAACGCACTCGTACTTGATAAAGCCATCTTAGAACTTTTAAACATTCAGGAAGGGTCAGTCGTCAAAATTAGCACTGACGGTCGCTCTATCATTCTTACGCCTCATCAGGAACCGGTTACTCAAAAAATAGCTGAAACGGTCACATCAAGTGAAGCGCTTGTAGCTGCAGGAGTACAAAACACAATGCAAAATTATTATCCAAACTTGTCAGACAAGCAAAAAACAACACTAGGCGCAGAGCTTCTTGCTCTTACCAAAAAACACACCGACCTTACTCTGTCTTTAGAACATCAAATGCAATTTCAAGAAGAAGCCACAAGCCTGAAGGCTGCATGCAACAATAACATGACCGAATTTCTACCGCTGTACATGAATCTACGCAATAAATATGTACCTGAACTACCAGCCGTTGAACAAGCAATCGCAGAATTTCACGAAAAATGCAAAATACTATCCGGCGGTAACCCAACTGAAAACACACAAGACACACAACAAAAGATACAGCAGGAAATGGCTCAAGTTTTTACCAAATACAAAAGCACACAAATCGCAGCTAGTGAAATGATAAACTCTGAAGAGTATCAGCATAAAGCTCAACTGATTACTGAAAAGTTTGAAGGTAATCTACATTCAGCCCAGTACATGCAAGAGATGAAAGAACTTATGTATGAATTCTGCCCTGACATGAAACTCATGCACCAAGAAATTGAAGCTATTTCTCAAAAACACAGTTAAAACTACTGCATTGTACAATTCAAAAACAAGGTTCCAAAGCGTTGCATTCTCCAGCGCTTGGAACCTTTCGTGTATCATCTGAATATACCAATGAAGCGCTCTCCGACTTAAATGCAGGAGTATTCAGCTAAGTAGAGCAAAATTCAAACGAACAAAACTCTTGTATCTGAAAATTCTTTTTAAGTATCTTTTTTTATCTAGTTACATGTTAAAAAAGGATTAAATATGAAAAACAATATCCTGTTCTTGTTTGCGCTCAGCGCATGCTCTATCACAATGCCAAGCTCATCCAAAACAAAAGTCTCAAACCTACATGAAAAAGAACAATCACAAGCCAAGCAGCAAGCTGACCTGGATAATCGAATCAAAAGTTTAGAAAACAGCCTTCATGGTCAAATTAACAATCTAGCACAACTTAGATCAGGTAGCGTAACCGTCGAAAATTTTCCTACAATTAAACCTTGGACAGAAGAGGTTCAAAAAAAACAAGCTCTAAAAACAGCTCATGAAAAAATTAAAATATTACAAAGATTATACGACTCGGTACGCGCAGAAATCGAAATTATAGAAGAAATTGAAAGCAGAGTTCAATAAAGTTTCACAATATCGGTGCATAAAAAAGCTTCTTAACTTTTATGCACCAATCTCATCTATATGTTTTGTAGTATCATTGAAAACAATGCAAAAAGGCGTATAATCGATCTAAACAAAAACATACGCTCAAATTGAAAGAACAACTATGTTTACAAAAAAAGCACTCGTTACGCTTCTTGCATGTTTCTTTTTTACACAAAATATCTTAGCTTCAAATAATGATTCCCAACTACATGATTCCAAGCCAGAAGAAAACTTCTTAACACAAGACACACCCCACGAACGTGTTCAAGATTTTAAAAAATCGAACCGTATTCCCGTGGCTCTTACAACATGCTTACTTATTATCTCCGGACTAACGATACATCAAGCTTATGCAACATCCAATAATCAACAGGAACCTATCAATGATGTTGATACATGTAAACAAAACATAGCTGAATTACAAAAAGACATAGCTCAATCCGAAAAAAAAGAGAACGAGTTAACCTCTGAAATACAACAGTTAGATGAGCGATTCAATCGTCTAAGTGACTTTGTAGGTCTTTCGGATCTCCTATGGGAAATAAGATATGCCAACATCCATGCTGAAAATCAACGTGAAATGTATCGACAACGCATCAAAGAACAACAAAAACAACTGCGACGTATAACGGAACAATGCGAAAGCAAACACCAAATAGAAAAAGTCAGCAAAGCATATCACAAAAAATCACGTTAATATTCACTGTGCAAATGCGTGACCAGTATGCCTGTTACTAGGCTTTGTCATTTTTTATTGTATCGTGATGTATAGGGAAAATACTTTTCTATTAAGGATTCTTATGAAAAAAACAATATTCTTTATATCGGCTTTTTTATGCTCAAGCTATTCTGACCTATATAGCATGAATACTTCTTCCACATATGTAATAGACCAAGAAAAAGTTAAACAAGAAACATTCACCAAAGATGGCATATCTGCAGTACAATTAGAAAAAAATATACGAGAAAAATATCCTAACATTCCAAAAATCATTTTGATAGAAAGCTGTCAAGATTCATTGCTTAAACAAGATGCTGGTATAAACGCAGCTTTTAATCCATCAGCTGATGCAATATTGCTCGATCGAAAAAACATATCTCAAGAAAGTTCTCACGCACTCACCTGGAGCATTTTACATGAAGCTGGCCACGCACAGCAACCTCGTAATATTTCTACAATCAACATTGTTGTTGGAGTAACTCAATTGTTCTCGCTTTACTTTTGGGGAATTCACAAATCAAAACCTTATAAAAACATTTTTACCAAAATCAGCTCTAAGGTTATTGCAGCGATAGCTATTGGAGGTCTCGTGAATTGTACGCTCATGAGAGCAGAAGAAAGACGCGCTGATAATTGGGCAAATGCACATGCCGACCAAGAAACATTGCAAGGCGGCATTGAAACATTGGAAGCAGTAAAACAAATTGCTCAACAAAAATCTCAAACAACATGGGATCCTACACATCCAAGCATTGATAGTCGTATTGCAAAAATCAAAAAAACCTTAAAAAATCGCTTTGGTGTTGATGCATAAATATTTTTTGATTACAAAAATAGGTTCTAAGCCAAAAAGCTCAGAACCTATTTTATTTTCTAAGTTACTATCAATCACAAAGCACGTGCATATTGATTCTAACCAAACAACTTAATTCACAATAGAACAATACGCATCATATGCTCACTACAATTCTAACGCAAACGACTATGCATCATATGAGTTGCCAAGCGTTCATCAAACGATCTACGCAAAAAACCATGCTCTTTATTGGATGCTTTTTTCAATAGTGCACACTGAATAATATTACACGCTGTATCCATCAAATCTGTAGGTATGTTACCATAACCATTAGTTTCATGCATCTGTTTTGCAACTTCAAAATGAACTGCCCAATCATTCCCAAATGTCTTTTTACCTACAAAATCTGCTACTTCAAGCTTGCCTTCTGCTTGCGCTTTAGAAACCAAAGCATGCATAGTTACAAACACAGCAAAATGCACGTCTAAATGACCTGACTCCAAAGAATATTTTTCTATCAATGGTGCCTCTGATGCACAAAGACCACTCATCATAAATACAGATACGAAAACGCTCTTTAAAGCTCTGTTAAATTTGAACATAAACAATCCTTACAAAAATGATTCTAATAATAATAAATATACCAACTTCTAACAAAATCTAAACATATATTACAATGCTCGACATGCAACAATCATATTAATTGACGCAGGTTTGAATGGGACTAATAATCGTGCAGCTTCTAGTGCCGTAGCACCTGTGGTACACGAATCATCCACAAGCATAACATGCTTACCTGTAATCTGATCGCAAAAATCTAAAGCTATCATAGATTTTTTAACGTTAACCATACGATCACCATGCTCAACACGTACCTGATACGCAGTTCTGCGCTGACGAACTAAAGCATGTAGCACCGGAACACCTGAATATTGACTCAGTCGCTGCGCTATCAACTCAGCCTGATTAAAACCACGCTTCATATTGCGCGACCAATGCAATGGAATCGGTATAAAAAAATCAACGTTAACATGCGCAAGCACAGATTTATGCCATATGATATCTGCTAACTTTTCCAGCACAATTTCATCGCTGCGATATTTAGCAAACAACATAGGACGTAGCGGCTCTGTATACCTTGAAACTGTGTACACCGTAAGCAAATAACGATTATTAATTTGAAATAACTTTGGTGCTATTAATTCTATTGCCCCGTCACAACCATCACAAAGTATATTTCGTTGCTTCATGTAACCACGACAAGCGTAACACAATGGAGGGCTTATGACATGTTCCATGATTGCATACAACGTTGCAGCAACATGACGTACAGAATTTACAATTTGCATGCTTTAGGCGACCAAATAATATGCATACATAAAAGCAGTGCACCTACCGTAATGCTCACATCTGCAACATTAAAAACAGGAAAATACCAATCACCATAATGCAGCTGTATAAAATCAATCACTCTGCCATACGATATGCGATCACATAAATTTGAAACACCACCCGAAAGTATCAACGCGCAAGCTGTAATAAGCATTGTATCGTGAATGCATTGATACATGTACCATGTAAAATATGCTAAGACACAAAAAATAATCACGGGCAAAACAAAACCATTATTAAAAAAAGAATCACTGCCAATGCCCCACGCAATACCACGATTGTATGCAACACACACATTTAACCAATTATTAATCATGCACGATTCAAGAATTCCTTGAAGGACAAGATACTTAGTCCAACGATCAAGCATAAACGATATCAAAAACAAAAAACTTATTTTAACGTATTTGTACATGGTAAACCTTTAACGCCCCGTGCACTGATTGTACAATTTCATCTAAATCTTGTTTGATCATTGTTTTATTAAAATCTGTCATCGTATATCGAATCGTGACAGCTCGATGATCTTTCCACTCATCTTTTTCAAAGAAATCAACCACATGAACATCGGTTATGTTTTTATGAGCATTTTTAATCACTTGGCATAATTGCTGCGCGGTAACAGTCAATGGTACAAATAAACTAATATCATAGGTCACATCTTGATATTTTGACCAAGCAACAAAACGTTGCTGCTTTGGTACTATTGACTCTAAAAATGCTCCGTCAAGCTCGAATATACATGCCGATCCTTCAATTGCACCATGCTTCCACGCAGAAGACAACATACCAAAAAATCCAATATGCACACCGTCCACCATGAGCTCTGCTACTTGGTGCGGTTCATACCACACAGCCGCTTGCTCAGCTTTTTGATACACCACATCAATATTCAGCAAATCCCACAATGATTGCAGTTCTGCTTTACATGCATAAAAATCAACCATTTTTTTATCAAAAATGATACCTGCTAAACTTTTATGTTCTTGATACGCACCATTATGCTTGCTCCATGTTCTGTTCCATTCAAAAAAGCGCAACGTATCACTATGTGCACTATTACTTGCAACACCTTTAACCAGATGAGGTATGAGTGAGGTTACCAGCGTTGTCCAATTTTCAGATAAAGGACTTTTAACCGAAACGGCATGCTGTGTATCAACCTGCAACTTTGATATCCATGATGCATCATACATCATATAATCACGCAGTTCATGCATACCTAAGCTGTACGCAAGATGATATTTAATACTCTGTATATTTTGAGCAACATGCATTGAAAATGCCGTTGTCTGACGTAACGGTAAAGAAGGTATAATATTTTCAAAACCAAAAGATCGCACCACTTCTTCGGCAATATCATGCGCATGTTCAATATCTTTTGTTGCACGGCTTGTTGGTATCGTTACATCATATGTTTTGGTTGCACTATGAAACTGAACGCCAAATCCTAATTTGATCAAAGCTGTTTGTACAAATTGAGTATCAATATTCATACCCAATGTTTTTTCTAAATATTCATGCGTAACTGTACACACACGAGGCTGTAGAGTTACACCAACTGACACGATCGGCCATGGTGATTGTGCTGGTAAAATTCCGTGTTCAACAGCAAGCTGCATGTACCGTTGCAATGCAACGACATTTTGCATCGGGTCTAAATGCTTTTCAAAACGCATGCAAGCTTCTGTGCGTAATTTACAACGCTGAGCTGTTGTTCGAATATCTGCTGGATCAAAACCTGCTGCTTCAAGAATAATTGATTGTGTGGTTGATTGATATGCACTCGATTTTCCGCCCATGATACCAGCCAACGAAACTACTTGAGTAGCACTTGCTACCACAGTATCATGCTCGGTTAATTTTACAGTCTGACCATCGAGCAACACCATCTGTTCTTGAGACTTTGCTTTACGAATAATCAACTGATCATTTTTAAAAACTGCTGCATCAAAAATATGCATCGGATGACCAACATCGCACATAACATAATTAGTCAAATCAACAGGCCCGTTCATTGGTTTAATACCAACGAGTGCTAATCGAATCGCTACCTGAATCGGACTATCCAAATGTTGAACCTGATCATAACGCACAGCTGCAAAACGTGAACAACCGTGCTTGTCTTGTATTTCAACACTGAGTCCATCAGCACGAACATTGTCTGATTTTTGTGGATAGGTTTCAATTTTGTAATTAACCGCTGAAAAATCTTGTTGCTTAAAAGGTACATTTAAAAATGCCGCTATTTCACGCGCAATACCGTAATGTCCCCACAAATCTGGTCGATGATTAATCGATTTATTATCCACTTCAAGTACATAATCAGCCTGCTTCCAAGCGTTTTTCCACGCTCCTTGTTGCTGCTGACTTGTAACATGAACAGAGGGCATAATGCCTTCTGTTTCAGAACAAAAATCTGCCAAAACTACCCAGCGGTATCCTGTTTTTTCTTTAAAGATCAAATACCATGACCCAACCACAGCATCTGATCGAATGGGCAAACTGCAGGTGTTTTCAAGTTCAGGACAGGTCATAGCAACAGCGTCTTTGTCAATCGCGTCAACACGCGCAACATACATACTACTGATATGCTCAACAGGTTGAAATGACTCAATCTCTGCTGTGCGAATATTAAATAAATGAACAATGTTTTTAACGTCAATTTTAGATGTTGCACAATCAATATAATCAAGCAACCAAGACAGTAAAATTTTCATGCCAAAGCCTTTTTACTTTTATAAATTCATAAAATTCAGTATACAACAAATCAAACATCAAACAATTTTTACCTTAATTTTGCCCTGTGATCTTTTAACAAAAAATTGATTATTTAAAGGAAAACAGCTAATTTCATAACAATAATTAATAGACTTTTATAATAATCAATTAAAGCTTTAGCGGGGAAAACATGAAGTTTTTTTACACTTTTTTAGCGATTGCAATCATCAGTAGCAGCATCTATTCAAAAAATGACTCTTCAAATTTCATACAAACCGAAATTCACCATGCAACAAATAACACCATTGATAAATTAGATAAAAATTTTTTTACGTATGGTGAAAAACTTAATAAATGTACTCAAAACTACGACTCTGAAAAATGTATCGAACGCGTAAGATCAGAACTCAAACAAAGCATTAAAGACGATGTACGCGCTTTAGGCACTATAATCACTATAGATCTAGTTACTATTGCTGCAATAAACGTCGCTAAAAATACAAATCTCAAAGAAACGGCTACTGCTATCAACACAACTCGTAAAACTACTCTATTCTTGCCTGCTATAACCACTGGTATAGATGCTACAATAAAAACCTTACTCTATATTATGAGCAGACCATAAAAAAGCATCATTTCCAAAACAACCTTAACCTAAATATATTACCCTTTATATCACTACTGGACGACCTCAAAAAAATCCTTTATACTAAAAGGAGAAGTTGATTGTTTATCCAGCAGTACATTCCTTAAGGATTCGACCATGGCAAAAAAAGAAAATCGCCACATTATCAAGCTCAAAAGCTCACAAAGCACACACATCTATTCAACATATAAAAATAAAAAAAATACAACTGAACGTCTTGAGATCAAAAAATATGATCCTATCGTTCGTAAACATGTGATGTATAAAGAAGAAAAATAAACCTTCTTGACCACATAAGCATGGTATTTAATCATTTTATTGTATTAAATATATGTTTAAAAAAATTCAATGTTTCGTAGTTGCGCTTGCATGGTACTCTTGCACCCTTGCAAACAACACCGTTTTGGTTAAAGACACCTACCCACAAGCTTACAACTGGTATGTGGATGTGGCACAAAAATATCCACAAGCGCAACTCAAAACTATCTCTTTTGCGGCATGCACAAGTCATCATGCTGATGACAAAGTAATCTTTTTTCCTAAAAGCATACTTGAGTCTATTAATCAGAACTATGCCTACGTACTAGCTGGGTCAAACGTTTCTGACAAGTATCTGGAGTTTTTGTATACCCAAGAATATTTACTACTCCATGAAGCATATCATGCAAACAACGCGCATATGACCCAAGGAAAAATTGCATCTGCTTTATTTTTTGCTACAGGCGCAACGATTACAATCATATCGATTTGGATGACACTTCTGACACAACCATATGTTTCTCGAGCTTTAATTGCACAGTCAGTAGCGGGAAATATAACACTTGCAAGCTGCCTAATCAGACACATGCGATTACAAGAACGTGATGCTGATCATTTCGCAAATCAAACCGCAAGCAAGCAAGCTTTGACAGCCGGTATCGCTTGGCATGAATCAAATTACCAAGACTTCAAACTATCTCCTCAGGCAACAATCATTGAACAAAAGTTAACTGCTGCACAAGCAGATCTACATCACCCATCACCGATGATTCGCAAACAAAGAGCTGAGCAAGTCTATAAAACACGCTTTAATTAAGAAATGATTTTGCTCTAGAACAAATGTATTCTGTTTGCTAGAATACCTATAATAACAATGAGTTAATAAGTATTTTTTAGTCCTGGAGTTTTACGCATGGGCACCATTCTTCTGTATTACAAATATGTTCAAATCGATAACCCCATAGAAATTCAAAAATGGCAAAAACAACTCTGTGCAGATCTACAACTCACAGGCAGAATACTACTTGCTCATGAAGGTATCAATGGAACAGTTGGTGGTTCAGATGAAGCTACTCAGGCATACGTCAAAGCAATGAACGAGCACCCTTTATTTGGTGGTATCGATTTTAAAACTGCACCTGGTGGACGTGAAGCTTTTCCAAAAATGAAAATTACTGTCAAAAATGAAATCGTACACCTTGGTGTTGATACAAAAGCTGTAAGCGTTAAAGACACAGCGCAACATTTAACTCCTCAACAAACACATGATTTACTCAGCAATCCTCCACAAGATTTAGTTTTGCTTGATACTCGTAATGGTTATGAATCTGCAGTTGGTACATTCACCGGCGCAATCATTCCAAACACTCGTTATTTCAGAGAGTTTCCAGAATACATCGATAAAAACATTGATCAGTTTAAAGATAAAACTGTGCTTATGTTCTGCACAGGCGGTATACGCTGTGAACGCGCAAGTGCTTATTTGCAACTTCAAGATGCTGCTAAAAAAGTATATCAAATCGAAGGCGGCATCCATCGCTACGTAGAACAGTTTCCTAACGGATTTTTCAGAGGACAAAATTACGTCTTTGATAATCGCATTACCGTACCTGTTAATGGTGATGTTTTAAGCACATGTCTTAATTGCCCAACTCCAAGCGCGCAGTATTATAACTGTCTGAACGCTTTGTGTAACAAACATTTTATTTCATGCGACAATTGCCTACAAAAATATAGCAAAACATGCAGCGCTACATGTGAGCAGCTGGTTGCATCAAAACAATGTCCACAACGACAAGAATTTATCAAAATAAATACTACCCTGTAGGAATGTTATGGATACATCGCGCACGCTGCATCATGATCCAAGCGTTGTTTCTTTAAGCATACAAACCAACATTCCACTAGCTGATAAAAACTGGTTCCAAACAGGTGGTAACGCTCGTTATTATTGTAGACCAAAAAATAGTACTGATTTTGCACAAGCTTTAGATTTTGCACAGCGCAACAAGCTCGATATTTTTATCTTGGGACAAGGTGCTAATATATTGATTAGCGATGATGGCTTTGAAGGACTGGTCATTCACCCAGAAATCACCGACATCTCCATAGCGCGTATCGATGCTACGACTGCACACGTCACAGCTGGCGCTGGAGTAACGATACATGATCTTATTGTGCACTGTTTAAACAATCAACTGTTAGGCCTTGAAGAATTTAGCGGTATTCCTGGTACTGTAGGTGGATCTGTATACATCAATCTACATTACTATGATTTTTTGCTTGAACAGTTTTTAGTTCATGCACACATCATTGATCGCACCACAGGTGAAATATCAACCGTTGAACCTAGTTGGTTTAATTTTGGGTACGACCAATCCAAGCTACAAGATAAAAATTATTACTTGGTTAGTGCGACTTTTAAAGTACGCTGCGCAACTGAGCTTGAGACCGCATTTGCACAAGGCCGCAGAGAAGAAATTATTCGACATCGCCACAAACGTTTTCCAACACAACGAACATGCGGTAGTTTTTTCAGAAATTTTTTACCTCACGAAGTAGAAAACACCGAAAAAAGACTCATCTTTGTTGCATATTACCTCGATAAAATTGGTGTTAAAGGAGAACTGACTATCGGTGATGCTGTTGTGTCACATCAACATGCAAATATGATTGTCAACAAAGGTCATGCAACAAGTACTGATATCATTCAACTCGCACAAAAAATGCAACAACTTGTCATGCAACAATTTGGCATCAAGCCACATGCTGAATGCCAACTTGTAGGATTTAAAAACGATCCACTAGCATAATTTATGCTACGATAATTCTCACATGTCGCGGTGAACCAACTGCATTTGTATAATCGCTACTTTGACGATTATCAGGCTGAATATCAAGCGCTTTTAAAAAAGTAGTTTTCCACGTTACAGATGCTGTAGAGATATCTGGTCGGGTAAGCGTCGTTAACCGAGAATCTACTTGATCACTAAGAGCTATAGAAATAGATGCGCCATCAGAGACAATAACTGCATCCTGTGACCATAATTGAATCACGCCGCCTCCATTGTACCACAGCTGTACAACAATCTTTGTTTGTCCCGATGTAGCTGTTACTGTTGGCATTACAACGCTTGTAATTAAAGGATCGGTGGTAACAATTAAACAAAAACCACCCATCGCACTCCAACCATCTTTCTGTAACTTTTGCACAAGTCCGTCATTGGTATACCCAAGCACCGTTGTATCATATTGAGATTGTAAAACTTCTTGTTGTAACCAATATTGCTGATTGTTGCTCAACTGCAAAGTTTTACCTTGCGAAATATCATAACCATGAGCCATAGATTGAGCGTCTTTACAAACAATCACATCACCAATAGTTGCAGACGTACACAAAAAACTATTTTTATTAATTCCGTTTTCTTCTATGTTTTGTATTGTGATTTTTGCATAAAACATCTGTGACACAGCTAGTAGCACAACAATCCATACATTCATACTCTCTCCCTTTTTTTAAGATTTACTTTTTTGATTGTTGCATACGAGCAAGATATAATTTGCCCCACTGCGTTAATTCAGATTTATATATGGCAGGTTGTCCATGTAACCAAAAATTATCTTGTCGCAAAAATGTTTGCGCGTCATCTAAACTCATAATTCCTGTTTGTATATCATGTGATAACTCATCAAGATGTCGCATATGCACACAAAATACAATTTTACGCCATACTGCAGCTTCAATCACAGACATTGCATGGTGGACAACATTTCTGCGTTCAACGGTTGGATAATTTACTGCAATTTCACGCAACGCTTGCATCATATATCCAGCTTTTATCTTGCAAAGCCAAAATAATTTCTCTATTTCTGACAAAGCCAAATCAAGATCTTGCTGCGCTACTTCAAAAAAACGTGGATATAATAATACACATCCAGCCGAAGTACATACCGCTAAACTTTCTGCATGCTCTTCTGGCACAACTCCTTGATACTTTATAACAACAAACTTACGCCTCGTTGCGCCGGAAAAAACAGTGCTCTGATCAAAAAATCTAACCACATCATTATAAATATAATCCTGAACCGTTTCAGGATTTTGTATATACGTATCACACTGGTCAAATTCTATATGTCTATCTTCTTCTATTAATGCCAACATCTGATTGCGTACAAATGTTGTGTGCACCCCTGCACGATCACAAAAAAACGTTACCCAACGATTCAAAGATTCCTCAAGCAAGCTATTTATATCTTCATATTGCATCGTGTTAGTAATTTTAGGCACTTCTCCTACAAGCAATAATGGTTCAAGCATCTGTGTTACACCAGCACTATTGCCTGCAACTAAATATTGACCTGCAGCGCCCCCCAAAACAGCTCTAGGCTCATCTGGTGTCGCTGTTGGTACAAGATCATGTTGCAACATACGCCCAACTCTAAATCGAGCTTGTAATGATTGATGCCGCTGCACTATTTCTTCATAGCGCCCTCGTTTACGAGAGTGAGACACTGGCTCTGGTGAACCATGCAATAGATAATTAAAAGTCCCTAATGAAATAAACAATACAAAAAGTTGTTTCAGATTCATAAATACCCCAAAATAATATGATTAATCAAAACGTTATGGTATACTAACAGATATTAATTCTTGTTAACAGCAAAAAATCCATGAGCTCATATTTTAAATTCGAAATCATTTACCAATCAAAAAAATCACGTGCCCGCGTTGGAAGAATTCATACACCGCATGGCATTATTGATACTCCAAGTTTTGTGGCAGTTGGAACCAACGGAACACTCAAAACACTTGATAATGTTTTAGTTGAAACACTCAATCAACAATTAATGTTTTGTAACACCTATCATTTACTTTTACATCCAGGACCAGATGTCGTACAGCAAGCTGGAGGACTCCATAAATTCATAGGAAGAAACCAACCAATCATTACCGATTCAGGTGGCTTTCAAGTCTTTAGTTTAGCGTATGGCGGTGTTGCAAGTGAACTTAAAAGCCAAGGTCAAAAAAAACATCAAAATTCAGTTGTTAAAATAACCGAAGAAGGTGTAACGTTCCGATCATATCGCGATGGAGCATTGCTGCATTTAACGCCAGAAAGCTCTGTCATAACACAAAAAAAATTAGGTGCTGACATCATCATTCCTTTTGATGAATTACCACCTTATCACATCGACAAGCGCGCACTCAAACGATCACTTGATCGAACACATCGCTGGGAAACGCGATCACTACATCAACACTTAGCAGATCCTAAACAACAAGCTATGTACGCTGTCATTCATGGTGGAATCATTCCTGAATTCAGAACAGAAAGTTGCAAGATTCTTGGCCAAATGGCTTTTGATGGTTACGCAATTGGTGGCAGTGTCGGAAAAAATCGTCAAGAAATGATCGACATGCTTACGTACACAGTGCCTATGTTACCAGAAGACAAACCAAACCATTTACTCGGTATTGCTGATTTACCTTCAATTGAATCAATCATCCCACTGGGTATTGATACATTTGACAGCTCACATCCGACCAAGCTTGCTCGTCATGGACATTTAATGACATCGGTAGGCACTAAAAAAATAGAACAAAATAAATGGAAATATGATTTTTCAGCCCTTGATCCTGCATGCTCTTGTCATACCTGTACACATTATTCAATCAGCTACATACACCATCTTTTCAAAGCAAAAGAAACGACAGGTCATGTCCTGGCTTCAATTCATAATATTGCATACATGAATCAATTGCTGCACAATTATCGCACCCAAATTTTAAATGGAAATATCTAAAACTATGATCATCACATCAGTACAAAATCCAAAAATAAAACACGTTTTGCAATTGCAACAAAAAAATTACCGCTACAAACAGAATGAATTTATGGCGCAAGGTTTTAAAACCTGTTTCACGCTCCAACAATACGGCTATAAGCTTAAAACAATATTTATGACTGAAACAATGTACCATCAACATCAGCAAGATTTTTTGATTGATGACGTGGAATTGATAAGCGACCAATTGATGCAAACAATCAGCACGACAAGCATAACAACTGGCATTGTCGGTGTTTTTGCAATGCCTTCAAAAGAGATTACAGCTTTTGCTCACAGCGCAATTATCTACAACCTACAAGACCCGGGTAATGTTGGAACGTTGATTAGAACAGCGTCTGCTATGGGACTACAAGCTGTATATTTAATTGACAGTGTCGATATCTACAACCCAAAAGTTGTTCAAGCAACTACAGGATGTTTCGGAGCTCTTTCATGCTTTCAGACCACTTGGGATGAACTTAAACCTATAGTTTCTGATATACCTCTGTGTGCTTTAGTGGTAGAATCTGGTGCGAAACCAGAGGAGATCCCTTTGGCATCTGCAATCCTGGTTATCGGAAACGAAGGCCAAGGGCTTCCAGCAGATATTATTGCATCTTGCACCTACCGCATGACGCTACCAATGCCTGGAAAAACTGAAAGCTTAAATGCTGCTGTTGCAGGATCTATCGCATTATATTTAAAATCTCGTTGCTTATAAGGAAAAATCGTGAGCAATCATAATAAAATTTCATTACAATCAGCTATTTTGATGAATATCAACATCATGGCTGGAGCTGGAATATTTATCAATATTGCTCTGTTGACCCAGCATTTGCAGCTTTTTGGGGGCAGCCTCTATTTTATTATCGGATGCTTCATGTTTCCTCTTATTTTTACCTTTGCACAGCTTGTTCAGCGATATCCTTCAGGCGGATTTTATGCATTTGCGCAACCAATAAGCCCACTGCTTGGATTTGTGAGCTGCTGGTCATATTTCTTTGGAAAACTAGGCTCTGCAGCTTTGTACTTAACGGTTATATCTCGTATGTTAATAGCCTTATTTCCCAACGTTTTTGGCTCTATAAGCCCATTTATAATTAGCTTGGCTATCCTAGCCCTGTTTTTATATTTTAATTGCCAAAACATGAAAATTGGCGTTATTATCCAAAAGTTTTTTGTAAGCGCAAAAGTTATCCCAATGCTTATTTTGATAGGTCTAGGGGTATACCATTTTGATATCAACATTTTTAACCAGTACCCTTTCAATGTACCGTATCTCAACTTTGTGCTTATGTTACCATCTGTTTTATACTGTTTTTCAGGATTTGAAGCTGCATGCTCAATCAGCAGAAATATAGAAAATGCTTCAGTAAATGCTCCTAAAGCTATTTTTTATTCATTTCTATCGGTCATTGTGCTCTACATAGGCTTTCAAACGTTAATTAGCATGATGCTTATGCCAAACATAGAAAACATCTCAGGATACAGCGAAGCATACCCGTATTTAATGAGCCTTATGCCTTGTAGCCCATTTATGCAAGCAAAACTAGCTACGCTTATGAGCCTTACGATCGGTTTTTCTGCAATAGGAGCTGCATACGGCATATTGTTTTCTAACTCATGGAACTTATATACCCTTGCAGAGCATAATCATACCTTTGCAGCTACGACTCTCGCTCAGCTCAATAAGCACAATATCCCGCACTATACAGTACTGGTTGAAGGTGCCTTTTGTACCTTGTTTTTACTGCTCAGCAACGGTAATCCTATAACCCTACAGCAAATATCGACCCTGGGTGGAGTTATAACCTACAGCATCAGCACTATAGCCTTTTTGTACTCCAGCAGCTCATCGCGGCTTATGGGATGGCTATCACTGGGTACCTGCACAGGCCTTTTTATCGCATGTATCATAAGTATGCTCAAATACAGCACCGGCTCTTTATACCTTTTTATTGGTTTAATATCGCTGGGAATAGCGATGTACTGGGCTAACCAGAAA
>JAGOTL010000015.1 GCA_018061805.1 Candidatus Babeliales bacterium | reverse complement strand
ATTTATAGGAGTATATGCGGGTACGTTGCGCGTTACTCGTTTTGATGATAAAAGTTTTACAGAAGATGTTGATTATGCTTGGTCATATATTGTGCCAACCAAAGATGATAAAAAAATGATTATTGATGGTAAGTACAAGGGTAATGAATTGCGATTTATTAATCATGATAGTGACCCAAATGTACAATGTGTTACCGTAGTTGTAGATGGTGTTTATTATCTCTGTTATGTGGCTTTAAAAAATATACCAGCGCATACGCAGCTTACGGTAAGTTATGGTGATGGTTATTGGTTTAGTCGCGATGTAAATCCATCTGAAATTATCAGCAAATAACTGTAGAAAAAGTTTTGTTTTTATGATCATGTGTTACACTGACTTGACGTAGTTTAAAAAGAGTAAGATTGAGCAAAATAAAAAGGTTGCAGTGTTATGACACATTCATATAACAAACTAGTTTTGATGAGTTTATTGCCTTGTTCTCTTGTTGCAAAACAAAATGTTGTTGTGATATCAGAATTGGATGTTTTACAGCGTAGTTCGCAGGGCCAAGCAGTTTTAAAACAGATTGATATTGAAGAAAATAAAGTTTTACAAAAGCTTGATGAATATAAAGCACATGTTGCTGCAAATGAAAAAGAATTAGAAGGCTTTTTTGAAGAGTATCAAAAAGATCAACAGCGCTTACAACAACTTGGAAACAAGGCGTCTTTTGAAGAAATTACACAACACCAAGGTAAAGTAAAAGTATTGCAAGAAGCACAATCTGAATTGCAGCGATTGCGCTTACTTTTTAATCAAAAGGTGCAAGACGTTAAACAACACATTGATCATCATTATCAAAAAGTAACACATAATTTTTTAAAAAATATATGTTACAAGTATAGAACAACAGGACAGTGGGATGTTGTGCTATCAGCAGAAAACAAAACAATGGTTGAGTATCAAGCACCGACTGCAGATAAAACATCTTGGTTGCTTAAAGAACTTGCTAAAGAAAAAGATATTCGCACTAAAAAATATTCAACAGTATCAGATGTCAAAAAACTCTTTCAAGATTTAGGGTTGGTTTATTTACATGCAAATAAGATAGATGAACATAGCAAAAAATTAATTAATCAACGTCGTGCAGATTACATAGATCAAAACAAGCAAATGCTTGATATATATACGAAGAAATATAGCAAAGATGTTGCGCAATCTGTGCGCGCGCCTATGACCATAAAATGGGTATCAGACAAAGTGGGATGGGGTGTTTTTGCTGATCAGGATATCGTTGAAGGGCAATTTATACAAGAGTACACAGGGGTATCTGTTTCTATTGTACAAGGACTCGATACAACATACGCATGGAATTTTTTGATGATGCAAGAATATCCAGATCGTTTAGCAATAGACTCGATATTTGAAGGTAACGAAATGAGATTTGTAAACCACTCTAATCATCCTAACATACTATGCATAACGATGCTTGGCCTTGATGGCAATTTTCATGTTTGCTATGTTGCACGAGCTTTTATTAAAGCAGGCGAACAGCTTTTTGTAAGCTATGGAGCAGGCTACTTTGTTGGTCGTTATTATGAAGATATGGTAAGTTAGTTTTTCTTAGACTTTTTGCTCTTTTTAGCGTTTTTTTTATTGATGAGCGATTGCTGCTTGAGTTTCTTTTTATACTCAAGATGGCGTTGCTTGATACGCTTTGGAGAATTTAAAAAATCTTTGATCACTCCAGAAGAAATAGACAAATGGCTACCAGGTTGATCGCACCAAGTTGTTGGTACTTCTTTGATAGTTTTATTTTCAAGTTTGCAAAGATATAAAAATTCAAGATCCCAAGCCCAACCTTTTTCTTCCATTAAAGGGGCGGATTTTTGTACCGTGTCATAGCTAAAAACTTTAGCACCACATTGCGTATCTTTGTAAGGAAGCTTGAACTGTTTACGTAGCATCCAGTTATAAAACTTGCCGCCTATTTTTCTGAGCCATGGACGAGAAGGTTCAACATGAGCACCTTTAATATATCGACTTGCGATCGCGCCATCAGCATTGTTACATGCAATAATTAAATCGTAGAAATATTGCGGGAGCGTTGCCATGTCAGCATCCACCATGCCAATAAGGTTAAAATCCTTTTTCAAAGCCCACAAAAAGCCTTCTTTTATAGCAAAGCCTTTTCCGCCAGGTTTTAAGTTGATGTATTCAACATTAGGATATTTTTTTTGAAGTTCTTGCACTACCCCAACGGTATTATCTGAACAGTTATTTGCAACCACTAAAAAAGTAGTTTTTTCTGGCTTTGTTTTAAAGTACTCAGCATAATGCTCAAGAGTACGTCCAATTCTTGTTTCTTCATTGTATGCAGGAACAACAATGCATATTGATTTGGCATTTACGAGCGTTATGTTGAAAACGCACAAATAAATGAACCATAACAAACGAAACGTATAAGATTTCATGGGTATGCCTTGCCTATATAAAGATATAAAATGAACCCCTATAATTCTAAATATAGTATACCAAAAGCATGTTTTTAGTAAAATCTAGGCTGTCAATCATCATAGCGCCGTGCAAACTGCTTAGTTTTGTATGAAACTTTTTTATTTGTGGTAGAATGAAAAAAACTTGTTTTTATAGTTTGCTATAAGGATTTGTATGGATAAACTCTATGCTCCATGGCGAGATCGATATGTAAAATCTCAAATAGGTGGCCATAAGGACGGAGCGTGTGTTTTTTGTGTATTGTTTGATGGGCAAGAGCCTGACGATAAACGATATATTTTATACCGTGACTCTGACATAGCTGTTATATTAAATTTGTATCCATATAATGGTGGTCATATTATGGTTATTCCCGTGCAACATCGGCAAGAACTGTATGATATTGATCAACGTGTACAGCATAAAATGATACAAGCAACCTCGATGAGTACCAAGATTTTAAAACAGGCGCTGGCCTGTGATGGGCTTAATATGGGTGCTAACATAGGACGTAATTCTGGAGCAGGTATTCCTGAACATTTACATATTCATGTTGTACCGCGATTTGCGGGTGACACAGGATTTTTTACCACTATAGCAGATAGTAAACAGATCTCTGTCGATTTACATGAATTGTATAAAAAATTAAAACCTTATTTTGAAAATATTGCATTTTAAAAATCTTTGTGGATTTAAAAATATATGAAATCATTAGAACTTAGAAAAAAGTTTTTTGACTTTTTTCAGAAACATGGACATGAAAAAGTAGCAAGTTCATCTTTGATCCCGGCGCAAGATCCAACTATTTTATTTACCAATGCGGGGATGAATCAATTTAAAGATGTTTTTTTGGGTAATGAACATCGTAGTTATAAACGAGCTGTGTCAATTCAAAAATGTGTTCGCGCGGGTGGAAAACATAACGATTTAGAAAACGTTGGTTTTACGCAGCGTCATTTAACATTTTTTGAAATGATGGGTAATTTTTCTTTTGGGGATTACTTTAAAAAAGAAGCTATTGAGTATGCCTGGAATTTTCTAACCAAAGAAATTGGTTTAGATCCTGAAAAATTATTTGTCTCAGTTCATTTTACAGATCAGCAGTCGTATGATATCTGGCATGAAACCATGGGAATACCAAAGCATAAAATTTTTAAGCTAGGTGAAAGTAATTTTTGGCAAATGGGCGATGTTGGTCCTTGTGGCCCATGCACGGAAATTTTTGTAGACCGTGGCCCTGGCTATGGTTGCGGCAGTGCAACATGTGATTTAGCGTGTGGTTGTGACCGGTTCCTTGAAGTTTGGAATAACGTTTTTATGCAGTTTAATCGTCAAGCTGATGGGGTTGATATACCATTAAAACAAACAGGCGTTGATACTGGAATGGGTCTTGAGCGTTTAGCTTTAATTGTGCAAGGCAAAGATTCTGTTTTTACAACAGATTTATTTGATGTGGTATTTAAAAGAATTGAAGAATTAACAGGTCATAGCTACGCACAAAGCAGCGCTGAAATACAAGCAGCTTTTAATGTTATTGGCGATCATGTTCGTTCATCCACATTTTTAATTGCAGATGGTTGTGCACCTTCAAATGAAGGACGAGGCTATGTTTTACGAAAAATTATTCGTCGAGCAGCGTTGTTTGCGCAAAAATTAACAGATAAAAACATATTTCCACAGATAGCATGTGCATTAATCGAAGATATGAAAAATATCTATCCTGAGCTTGCAACAAGCAAAGATTTAATAGAGTCAGTGTTGACACTTGAAATAGAACGTTTTGCTGAAAATTTAGTACGTGGTAAGCGTATGCTTGAAGAGTACATTTCAAAAAACAGTTCGTCAAAGATAGTGCCAGGACAGCAGGCATTTACGCTGTATGATACCTATGGTTTTCCATTAGAAGTTACGAAACTGATTGCGCTTGAGCATGGTTTTACGGTTGATGAAGTTGGCTTTGAGCAGTCTATGGAGCAGCAACGTCAGCGCTCTGGTAAAAAGATGAAAGAGGCTGCAACGCAAGCGGATACACTCAGTGACAGCGCTCATACTGAGTTTACTGGGTATACAAGTCTGCATGAGTCTACGCAGATTACCGCAATTTTATCAGATGATAATAACTCGGTTGATCAGGTGTCTAAAGGGACAACATGTTGGATCGTGACAGAACGGTCACCTTTTTATGTTGCATGCGGTGGACAGGTAAACGACAAAGGTATGGTGACTGTGCAAGGTCATAGCACAGCGTTGTTGGATCTGAAAAAAATAGGCAGCGCTATTGCAGTTCAGATTGTAGCACCAACCGATTTTAAAGTAGGTCAAGCAGTTGATTTGCAAGTTGATGAATTTGCTCGATTGCATACGATGAAAAATCATACAGCAACACATTTACTGCAAGCAGCATTGCAACAATTGCTCGGCAAAACAGTTAAGCAAGCTGGTTCAATTGTTACGCCAGAATATTTGCGATTCGATTACACGTATCACAAACCTTTAACTTCTGATGAGATTAAAGCTGTTGAAGATTTGGTTAATCAAAAAATTTGGGAAAATATTCCAGTTGGTATAAAAAATACAACATACAAACAAGCTGTTTCAGAAGGCGTGATAGCATTCTTTGGAGATAAGTATAATCCAGAAAATGTACGAGCAATTAGCGTAGGTGATTTTTCCGCTGAACTTTGTGGTGGTACTCATGTACGCGCAACAGGTGATATTGGCGTATTTAAAATAGTTGAAGAAATAGCGCTTGCTGCAGGACAACGTCGCATGGTTGCGTTAACTGGTTATAAAGCGTTGCAACAATATCAACAAGATTTTGGTATTGTTAAAAAAATATGCCAAGACTTTAAAACAAAGCCTGAGTCTGTTTTTACGACTATTGATAGTTGGCATCAAAAAATCAAAGATCAGCAAAAAGAAATTATGCTATTGAAGCAAGCCACTATGAAATATCAAATTCCTGCATGGATTGCACAAACAGAAATGGTTGGAGCTGTACCGTGTGGTATATTGAATATTGCTGGCTATGGCGTAGAAGATATGCGTACAGCTGTTCAAGAATTACAAAAAAACAAACCAGGTTTTTATCTGTTGCTCAATATTGAGCAAGGTAAAACAAGTTTTGTAGCAGTTGTAGATAAAACTTTTGCAGACACTGTTGTTTTTGCAGATTTAAAAACATGGTTGCAGACAGAATTTAAATTGCAAGGTGGCGGCAATAATTTGGTGTTGCAGGGTGGTGGGCCAGTTATTGACTTTGCTTTGTTCAGACAAAAATTAATAGGTTGGTTACAATAATTTATAAAGCATTAAAAAACAGAAGCAGCATATAAAAATGTTTGCTTCTGTTTTTAATATTTTTGAAGTAGAAATCATAAGATTAAAATATCTAATTTTAGAGGGTATTGTGGATATTAAAAAATTAACGTTGATTTGTTTATGTCTTGTCAGCAAAGTATGGTGTAGTGAGAGTGTTACAACGCGTATGGGTATTGCAAAAATATTTGCACGTGAGAAAGGTTTAGTAATACAGATACCTGAAAATGATCATGAACAATACATATGGGAATCAACGAAGCATCAACCAGATCAACCAACTATGCAACAAGCTTTAATGGCAACAAAGCATGAAGAACGGCCAGTTACGGCAAGCGCAGATAGAACGCATAGCATTATGCAAACAATTACTGTTATGGCTACAACAAGTGTTAAAAAAGAAAGTTGGTTACCGCACAAAATAATATCGCACAGTAAAAGTTGCCATAATAAAAAATTGCAAAATGATCATGTTGTACAAAAAAAAGCTGTTTATAAAAAACCACAACATGAAAGCTATAGTCAAGAACATGGCCTTGAAGATAATGAAACGTTTTTTGCTGTAGTCAATGGTAAAGAAGTAGAATTTAAGCCGTATGTAAAAAAGACACAAAGAAAAATAAGCGCTCAGAGAACCAGTGCATTTGATGTAGAAAATGCTCGGACTACAAATCCTTGGTAATCACAGAGTAAGTTTCATAGTTAAATGTTATAGAATAACGCTACAGTAACGGCTCAATAATTCGTATTGATTTTTCAATGAGGTCATCAACTTCTTGTGATGTTTGTTTGAATTTTGATGTTACAAAATCTCCGACATCTGCAGGATTGTCTGGTCTGCCGACACCGCAGCGTATGCGTGTAAAATTTTGTCCACCATGTGAAATTAAAGAACGCAGTCCATTATGACCACGTGCACTGCCATCAATTTTGATCGTTACTTTTCCAAAAGAAAAATCGATTTCATCATGAATTACGAGTAAATTTTCTTGTCGTATACCACGTTTATTGAGGTATTTTAAAATTTCACCGGAATTATTCATGTATGTTTGTGGTTTGATTAAAAGTATTTTTTTATCATTAATAATTGCTATTGCAATCTCCATGTTGTGATCTGTTGTCCATGAAGCATTATGTTGCTGGGCAAGTTTATCAACAATTAAAAAACCAATATTGTGTGGTGTATAAGAATATGTGGACCCTGGATTACCAAGGCCCACAATAGCTTTAATATCTTGAACTTGTGTCATGCAGCTTAAGCTTTTAAGCTTTTAATATCTTGTTCAACTTTGAGAGAATCTTTTTTCGATTGATTTGCAGCTTTAGTTTCTTCGTCAAGTTTTGCTTTTACTAAAGATGTTTGTGAAATTTTTGGATCAGCGTAGATCACTGATTCTTCCATCAACACAATTTTCCAATTTTTTTCTGCAGCAATTTTTTTGATTACTTTTTTTACTTCGCTGTCTAAGCGATTCATTTCTTTTTGATAGAGTTCGTTTAATTTTGCTTCAATTTTGCGCGCTTCAGCTTGGAACTTTTGAGCATTGCGTTCTAGTTCTCTTTTAGCGTCATCAAATTTTTGTGCGCGTTCTGCAAGAGCTTCTTTTTTTTCTTCACGAGCAGAAGCTGATAACATTTTTGATGTTTTTTCAAATTCAGCAAAATCTTTTTCTAAAGTATCTTTTTGAGCAATTAATTTTTTCTCTTGATCTTGTAATTTTTGCTCTTCTTTTTGTAAAGGAGTCGCTAATTTTTTTTGTTCTTCTTCAAGTTTTAAACGGATGCCTTTACCTGTTTCTGACTCTGTCATAACTTGCTGTCCGCTGATCGTTACAATATCAAAATTTGCACCTGCATTAAGATGTGATGATGCAGCAAAAGCGAGGCTCAAAAGTGCACATGTCAACTTGATGTTCATACAGTTCC
This sequence comes from Candidatus Babeliales bacterium, assembly GCA_018061805.1. Taxonomy (GTDB): domain Bacteria; phylum Babelota; class Babeliae; order Babelales; family Chromulinivoraceae; genus JACPFN01. Next base: position 9,937 of record JAGOTL010000015.1, on the reverse strand, counting down.
TTTTTGAAAATTTAAATATAGAATATACTTTGACTTTTAACGTTCAAACTATATTCTATTTCTTTAATTTCGTCAATTTTTATCATGTAATTCTTGTGGGGTATACAACATGAAAAAACATTTTTTAATCAGCATCTTTGTACCATGTTTTTTAGTCTACGGTTCTGGGTATGACCACCGTGTTGCTCATAACATACATGTACCAGTAGAACAAACTACAATGTCGATCCATGTGCAGGGCGCAAGTATGAAAATGCAATGCGATAAAATGACAAACCGTTTTAGCATTGTGCGTCAGCATGATCCTTATGCAGATGTGACGGTTTTTAGTTGTGATAACTTGAGTGGTGCTGACAGTGTGAATAATGGATTGCCTGCATCAAACAATGGAGTGGTAGCAAGACGCGTGTATTGTAACGGACGTCCAAGGTTATTAGCAGATAGCTTTGTGTATTCGCACAATCCGTATGCAAATGTCGTGATTTCTGATTATGATAGTTGCAGAGATATCAGTAGTACTGGTACGACATCAAGTACGCCAAGCACTCCAACGGTTGTGGTTGGCGCTGTACCCAAAATGCAACCAATGGCATGCGTATTGTATCAAGGACGCCGTATCCCCATGAAGACATTTACCGCATTAATAGAAGCGCAAAACAAAGAAAACCGTGGCGTTGCTTTAAGATGTTTACCCGTACATAAAAAATCTTAAGCATTAATATTGTTTTTGAAGAAAAACTTTTAAAAGTTCATTTTTTTGTAGCGAAGCAGCGTCGTACGATTGTGCAATATCTTTTACAAGATTGTTCCATAAACGTTGTTCTTTTTCTGTGTTGTGATTCATCATGCTTAAAAATTGTGCGACTTCCAAGGGGTTTTTGCTTTGAAAGATAGCTTCTATCAGAGTTATAAATTCTTGTAAGATATTAAACATGGTTATACTTGATTCTGATATTTTTCCTAATCGGAAAGAATAATTGCATAATATAAAACTAAACAGGTTGGTTTGATGTTCTATGCTTGATGCAGCTTCAATGAGTCCTGCTTGCAACAGTGAAGGATTTTCAATGTATCGTAATCCTCGAGTTGTTTTTTCTAAGTAAAAAAAATTGTGTTTGTTACGAATAGCATGGTGATATTGCATGATGCTTTGTTTGCTATACAAATATGAATGACAAAAAACATGATGACCATAGCGATCTGAGCCATACGTAGCGGTTAATGTTTTTATTTGATTTGTGATATAAAAAGTAACATTGCGTTTATGGGTATATTTAAAAAGCATATTTTGTAGAAAAAATAAAATATCAGGATCCATTTCATCTTGGCGTATTAAAATTTCTGCGCTTGGCAGTAAAAATTCAGAACCCTTGAGTAGATGATAACGATGTAAAATATCTTCATTGTGAGCAAGATCTTGTAAATTTTCTGGTGTGAGCTGAAGCTCGTCAAACAAAGTATCAAAAAAAGTATTAAAACCAGTTTGTATTTTATGTTGCCACGTATTAATAACGTTTTGATATGCATCTTTGTTTTTAAAAGTGATTTTAGATGTATCATAAAACGAAAAATGAGAAGGTATTTTGAGTAAATTCAGTTGGGAAAAATATTCAGATGGTGTGGTATGATGAAACAAAGCTGTAAAAAACACAGTTAACAAAATGTGTGCATACATAAACTAACCCTCAAGCAATGAATATTTTACATAGTATAAAATTAACACTGCATGTTGTCTATGCGTTCTGTGTATGCGCTTTATGTATCAACGAATATTGGTGGAGGCGATGGGAGTCGAACCCATGTCCGTAGAAAGTCAAGTCGACAGTACTACATGTTTATTTTCCAAATAATACGAACAAATCTACCTTGGAAACACAGCAGCGATTTGTAAGTCTATTTTATATATATCTACTTTAGCAAATAGCAAAAATTAGAGTAGATAGAACTAGTTTTTTATAATACTTAAAACGCGAAAGAAAGTTCGTCTTCGCGACGTCTTAAGAAAGTGAACATACCTGCAAATAATGCAAATAATGCAAATAATGCTACTCCAACAGAATTAAATGTTTCTGCATTTGTTTTTTTGCTGTTTTATTTACGAGTATCCAACAAAAACTCGACATGCACTTTCAACCATCATGACCACGTCGAAACCAGTACGCCCCCGGATTCGTTTTCAAAGATTATAATAACCATAGCATGAATAAGCTCATGTTGTCAAAAGGAACCCCGTTTTTATATAAAATATTTGCTTTAGGACTTGTTTTTAGGTATATATCAAAAATTACTGTTCTTATTTGACTTTGCCGATTAAGTCAGTACACTGTTAATAGTACATTTTTATTTTGATATTCCGCGGGATGGAGCAGTCTGGTAGCTCGTTGGGCTCATAACCCAAAGGTCGTTGGTTCGAATCCAACTCCCGCAACCAATTTTAACCCTCATTAAATGAGGGTTTTTTCTTTTTTTATACTCTAAATAGTTATTTTTTATGGTCAAAATAGGTCAGTTGTATGTCAAACCATGAGCGTGTGATGTACAAAAGGCCAAGATAGGTAAGGCATAGTGGCCCAACCCAGAACCATACTCCAAATCCTTGTAAGAAAGTTTTGGTTGTTACGGTGCAAAGCGGGGTTACAATAGTCCAAGATTTTGAAGCAATAATCCAATATAAAGTCGTGTAAGATGCCCATAGCAAGCTAGAGCATAGAGTTATCTGGATGCAGTATTGTCTGATGAACATAAACCATGTTTTCATGGGCCAAGCGAGCTTCAGATGGTGCAGTAGCAGCGTGCATAAAAATATGGTTTGTATAATTGCAGACAGTGATGAAGCAAACGCTATACCAGCAGCACCGTATTTTATAATGAGATGTTGGTTCAGGGTGTAATTAATAAAAATAGCAATAATGCTTGCTATCATAGGTATAACGGTCATGCGTAAGGCGTAAAAAATGCTGAGTAAAATCTTGTTCAGCGAAAAGGACAATAGTCCGACTAGATAGGCTTTAAAGATCAGTTGTGCAAGTATTATTTTAGACATGGCTTGCTCGTTGCCCATGAATAATGTTTCAAAAATATGCTCAGAAAAAAGAAACAACATGAAACATATTGGCAATGTAGTCCAAATAATAAACTTTATTGCTTCAAATAGATGTTCCATGAGGTCTTGTGGTTTTTCAAGGTGTAGCTTTGAAAAATGAGGTAACAGGACGGTAACCAAAGATGCTGTTATGATACCAACAGGGATATTGACGAATTGGAAGCTAGATCGTAGCAATGTCATAGATCCGCTCGTGAGATATGAAGCAAATCCGGTATTGATAAAGTGGTTAATTTCTGAGATTCCAAAGCTGACGATGCAGGGAATGAGTTGTAAAACGACCAGTTTGAGTTCTTGTTTTGTTTGCGCAGAAGGTCGTTCAAAAGAGTACCCTTGCTGTAGATAGGTAACAATATGAAGTCCCCAAAATACAACGGATGTTAGTATCATAAAGTAGCAAAATGCGGTTACTGATAAGTGAAAGTATAAACATATGCACAGTGATGCCACATACACAACGTTAAGAATTGATGGTGCAATAGAAGGTATAAAAAATTTGCGTTGTGATTGGAGCGCTGCGGCAAATATTGCCCCAGAAGAAATAAACAAAATAAATGAAATTAAAATTCTTAGAAAATAAACGGTTTGTATTTTTTGATCATATGAAAAACCTGGAGCTATAAAATTGATAATGTCGTTTCCAAAAAAACCAATAGCAATACAAAGAGATGCTATAATTGCCTCGAGCACTACGAAAGCAGCTGTCGTGAGCTTGTTAAGCCCATGCTCAGGATCTTTGTGCTGTGCTGAAATAAATGCTGGAACTAAGATAGAAGAAAGAGCCCCCTCGGCAAATATTTTTCGTAAAGTATTTGGAATTCGAAATGCAGTAAAAAAGATATCAGATGTTTCACCAACGCTTAAAAATTGGATTAAAAGCCATTCGCGAACAAAAGCTATAACTCTGCTAATGAGGGCAAAAAAGCCAATTTTGGAACCTTGCTTTAGAATAGAACGTGACATAGTTCTCTTTTCGATTTTAAGGCATACTGTGTGAGTTTAAGTAGTTGAAAAATAGTATATAATAAAAAATAGAGATTGTTTCAAAAAAATAACAATAAAAGGTTTTTTTCTTATGTGGATCCAACAAAAAAGTCGTAGCACGATTAAAGTTATAGGGCTGCTGTTGGGGTTGTTTGGGCAGTTGCATTCAAGTGAAACTGTTGCTGATGTATTATCCAAATTTAAAATTATCCGTATGGATTATGCACTTGGGTCGACGGCTGCTGCCGTGGCATTTGGTTCCAAAGTCGTCTATGACATGAGTTGGCATAAGCAGTATGCGTGTCAAAGTAAGAATTATTATGCATCTTTGCAGCAATGTTTGACTGATCAAGAATTTATTGCTGAAGAATTGTACGATTTGTGTACGTTTGATACGTGTTATAATGTGGTACAATTGGTTAAAAATATACGTAATTCTTACAGTAGCTATGTAACACCATGGAATTGGAAACAGAGTCAAAAAGAAGCGTTTAATATATCTCGTATTACATTACTATGCATGTTGTGTGTGTATTTAGAAGGTCTATCTGAATCAAAGGAGCGTGTTAGAACTGTTTCTGCGCTGTTTAATAATAAAACCTATACTTCCCTGATCGATTTTGTCGACATCTTGAAACCTACATGTGGCTTTATTCAAAGATTGGGTTCAAATACATTAGACCACAATGTTATTGCATTGGCGCACAGTTTTGTGCCTGCTATGCAAGCTCTATTGCATGAGGTTATGATTTCAGATGAATATTTAGATCAGGTACGCTATCGGCAGATTGTTGCATCGTGCCAAGGGATGCGTGTTGATACGCGTTCTGAGTAATATCTTGTAACTGATTGTTTTTTATTTGAAGCACGGTGTCACACACAGATGCTATTTTTGGATCATGAGTGCTGATGATCAGTCCCATGGAATATTTTTTTTGATACATCTGAATTATATTCATGATGATCTGTGCCGTTGCGCTATCTAAGTTTCCCGTAGGTTCGTCGGCAATTAAAAAGCTAGGTGCATGAAATAGTGCCCGCAGTATTGATACACGTTGTTGCTGGCCACCTGATAATGTATTGGGTGAGGCGTATGCTTTATCAAGCAAGTTAACATCCATGAGCAAATCTAAAGCTTTTTGTGTTGCATTATCATTCATTTGGTTTTGGGTGATAGCGCTCAGCATGACATTTTCTATGACATTGAGTTCCGATATCAAATTTGCTTGTTGAAAAACGAGTCCCACATATTTATAGGTATAATTCATTCGCTTTTCAAAAGGCATATCGCAGATATTTTGACCATTAATCCAAACAGATCCTGAAGTAGGTGTTTGTAGGCCAGCTAAAAGATGAAGCAATGTTGATTTACCTATGCCCGATGGACCCATTATAGCGTACGATTGTCCTGATAGAAACGTGTAAGAAACGTTATTAAGGATCGTATTGCTGCTGGCATCTTTGTGAAAGGTATGGGTAATGTTTTGAAGTTTTAGGATCGTAAGACCTTTCATGGTTTTACTAGGTGATTTGCTTGATAAAGGGTTGTTATTTTTAATTAATCATAAGTTCGGGAATCAATTATTTCAAGTAAAAAAATAATAGCAATACTCTTTGAGCTTGAAAAAAGAGAATTATCTTGAGCTCTGAGAGTAACCATGCGTACACTAGTTCCAATATTGATGGGAAAAGGAACAAAAACCTTTAAGGGGGGGAGTATGGATATTAATCTCACACAGGATAATGCTTTAGAGAACATCCCAAAAGTTATGCCCGTTGTGCCAACGGTCAATGTAACGGTTTTTCCAAATATGATTATGCCACTACTGGTTCTTGATGAAAGAATTATGAATGGTATTGAGCAAGCAGTAGAAACTGAAAAATACATTTTGCTTTTATCGGCTCGTGAATCTGGTCAAGAAGGACAGGAGATTGATACTGATAATTTGTATTCTATTGGAACAGTGGCAAGCGTCATGCGCGTTATTAATGTTCCTGATGATGGCATTAAGGTGTTGGTTCAAGGTGTTGCTCGTGCTCATGTGCAAGATTTAGTTGTGCGTGACGATATGCTTCTTGCGGAAGTTAAGTTGGTAGAATTTAATGCATTGCAAGATAGTGAAACAGAATCTTTGATTGTTGATATAAAAAAGGTATCGGAGCAACTTTCGATAACAAGCCAATCTATAACACCAGATTTTTATGCAATTTTATCAAAGATGAGTGAACCTGAAAAAATAGCAGAATTTGTGTTATCTCATTTAGAAGTTAAAAGTCATCCGTCTCAAATGCTTTTGGAATGCCGTAATATTAATGATTTGTTGCGAGGTATTTACCAAGAGTTATCAAAAGAGATATCTATAAACCAAGTACAAGAAATTATAAGAAATAGCACGAGAGAGTCTATAAATAAAAGTCAGCACGAATATTATCTCAGAGAGCAGCTTAAGGCGATAAAAAAAGAGCTTGGAGAGGATATAGTCGATGAAATTGAAGATCTTAAGGCGTTATTGCAAACTAAGAGTATTCCTGATAAAACAAAAAAAGAGATTGAAAAACAGATTGATAAGCTAGAGCGTATAGCTCCAGAATCTATGGAAGCAACTGTAACTCGTAATCATATTGAGTTAATGTTGTCATTACCTTGGGGTGTTTATACCCAGGACAGCTTAAATCTGCAAAAAGCAAAAGATATCTTAGATAAAGATCATTATGGTTTACACGATGTTAAAGATCGTATTTTAGATTTTATTTCGGTTAAAAATTTAAAAGCAGATGGACCAAGTCCAATATTGTGCTTGTATGGTCCTCCTGGGGTAGGTAAAACATCACTTGGTCAATCGATTGCAAAATCACTTGGAAGAAATTTTTATCGAATTTCTTTGGGTGGTGTTAAAGATGAATCAGAAATACGTGGTCACAGAAAAACATATGTTGGTGCAATGCCTGGTCGTGTGATTCATGCAATGCGCAAAGCTGGTTCTATGAATCCTGTTATTTTGATTGATGAAGTGGATAAATTAGGAGCAGATTTTAGAGGTGATCCTTCAGCGGCTTTACTAGAAGTATTAGATCCAAATCAAAATAAAGATTTTTATGACAATTATCTTGGTATGCCGTTTGATCTTTCAAATGTCATGTTTATTTTGACCTGTAATGATATTGGTACTATTTCAGCGCCACTTCTTGATCGCATGGAAGTGATATCGTTGTCGGGATATACGTTTGAAGAAAAAGTACAAATTGCAAAAAAATATTTAGTAAAACAAGCAATCTTTGAATCTGGCGTGAAGGAACATAATCTTCAGATTGGACAAGGAGTAATAGAAACTGTTGTGGGAGAATACACGCGTGAAGCTGGTGTTCGTAACCTAAGTCAGTTGATTAAACGAATGTGTGCTAAGGCCGCGCGTAGTTTTGTAGAAAATCCAGAAATTATCAAAATTTCTAAAAAGAATTTAGAAAGCTTTTTAGGGCCAAAGCGATATCCGACAGAACGGTTTGATAATAAAAACATGATCGGTATTACGAACGGACTAGCTTGGACATCATTTGGTGGCGTGCTGATGAAAATAGAATCAGTATTGATGCCAGGAACCGGTAAATTAATTTTAACGGGTCATTTAGGCGATGTGATGAAAGAGTCAGCGCAAGCAGCTATGAGCTATGCTCGTGCGCATGCAAGTGAGTTTGACATTGCACATGATAAATTTACGCAGTTTGATTTGCATATTCACTTACCTGCAGGTGCTGTTCCAAAGGATGGCCCATCGGCCGGGATAGCGTTGTTGTCTTCGATACTTTCGACCTTTACGGGTCGAGCGGTTAATGCATCTCTTGCTATGACAGGTGAATTGAATTTACGCGGTGATATTATGCCTATTGGTGGCGTGAAAGAAAAAGTACTTGCAGCAAAACAGCATAATTTATCAACGGTCATATTGCCAGAAGACAATCGTAACGAGTGGAGCGCAATCAAGGATATAATCGAAGATATGAATATTATCTGGGTGCGTCATGCAGATGAAGCGCTTGAGCATATTCTGTTGCCTTTGATAAAACAATAGTTATTATTAGTAATACATATAAAAAGAGCAGTTTTGTAACTGCTCTTTTTGTGTATTAGGGTTTTGTTGAGTGTATGTTTTTTGTATTGAGTTTATGTTTAGGGGTTTTCTTATGAATAAAAAAATGTACTTACTATTTTTTGTACTGGGATTTTTTGGGTTACAACATGCTGCAGATTTAGTTACTCCGGGAGCCAATGATTACATTAAGTCTTTATATAGCGACTACCAAAGGGAGTATCAAAAAGCTGTAAGATTACAAGATGAAGAAGTTAGGGCTTTGAATCGTGGGTCTTACGGTGGAGCGCTTATGCATAGAACAACAGTAACTTTTCCATCAGTGGATTCATACGTGAAAGATGCATTGTCTGTTTTTAATAGAACGCGCCTTGATGCAATGTTAGAATGGGCAAAGAAAAATAGAGATACGCTTTTAGAAGAAGCTGTGTCAGATATATGTAATAAAATTGATCAACAAGCAAAAAATATTTTTTGGTCAAAAGTGGGTGATGCTTATTCTGATATTAGTGGCAGACTAAGAGAATTGAAACAAACCAAACCTAACGAGTTGCCTTTGTTGTATAATTCAAAAAATTCAAACGGAGATACTCTTTTGATGGCTATTGCAAGAGCAGGCCAAACAATAATTTTTAATGATCTATTGTGGAAATGGGAAAATGAAGAGCGTTTGCGTAATCCTAACATAAAAGAACATCTTGGGGTTAGACATAGTCTTAATCTTAAAAACAATGAGGGCAACACTGTTTTGATGTTGGCATCTTTGTTGGATAAAGATGGGATAATATCGACACTGGTTAATCCGCTGCTTAAGGTTGATCTTGGTATGAAAAACCAACAAGGCAAAACAGCATTCGAATTGGCGCTTAATAAGGGCAATCTTAATAGTTTGACAGTTTTTTTGAAGTCAGATTATTTTAAATTGTTAAAAGAGTCACCTCTTTTATATGATGTGTTTTTACTTGCTTGTTCTCAGGGTAAGAAAAATACGGAAAGAGCTGATTTTATATTCAACACATTACTTGATACTAAAGTTGTTCAGCAAACATTGGAACAATACGGATATGATAAAACAAAAGGATATGATGTATTTTTGAATGTTTGTCAGGATGGTAGTGAAAATATGTTTAATAGATTGTTTAATATGAAAGGTGTTGCTGAGTATCATGCAGCAAATGGACATGAAGCAGTCTTGCGAGCTATTGAAGGACACAGAAGTAATTTTGCTGAAATATTATTGAATATAGATGCTATAAAGAAATCTTTAGATAGTGATAACGGTAAGGGTTGGTGTGCACTCTTTGTTCGAGCTTGTAACCAGCAAATTTTTACTGCGGCAAAATTATCGTTGCCGCATGTCCCGCATGCGTGTGTAATGCAACAAATTGATAATATTGCTAGCTATCCTGATTCTCATGCAGCAAGAGATATTTTAGGTGTTTATCGTTTGCAAGAACCTGTCATTAAAGAATCAGATTTTGCAGAAGTCAGTATGCTGTGGGAAGCTTATGAACCATTTAAAAAGTCTGGTGACGCAGAAAAATTAAGAGAAATATTGTTTGATTTTCCATATAAGATGAGAAAAAAAACAGACAGTACAGTGTGGATAGACAGGATGCATCAAGCGGTGTGTAAAATAATACCTCCTCGTAGTGTACCGTTGCTTATGGAATGTATAGTACAAAGCGATTTGGAAAAAAGCATGGCTAATGGATATATACATGCATGTAGAATAGAAGGTCAGAAACCAGCATATATTCAATTA
>JAGOTL010000039.1 GCA_018061805.1 Candidatus Babeliales bacterium | reverse complement strand
GATGATTCAAAAAAAATCTTTTTATGTCGTTGCATTGGCATTATCTATGTTTCAACTGTTACAACCAGAACCAACAAAGTTGAGTGATGTGGGTAAGGCAGTTGTAGCAGTTTCTGTACCAGTTGCGTATATGTATCTTCGTCCTATCGTCCTTCAGTCGCGTCCTGTAGCCTTTCTTAATGGCGCAGTGATATCTAGTTTGCCTGGTGAAAAAAATTCGATCGTAGATTGGTTTACATGGCAAAGTCAGCCTGAAAAAAAATAATAATAAAAAAAGAGTTCAGTAATTAGTTTAAGTAAAGGAGTTTTTTATGTTCAAAAAAAATACATTAGTCTACAGCTTATGTTTAGCAGCTGCATTTGGCGCACAAGCACACGCGTCATTTGATGCAGCTTCAGTGCTTGGCACAGCGGGTTCTTTGGTTAAAGGAGCATTAACACCCATTGCACAAGTTGGAACACCGTTCTTACCAGCAAACACACACAATGCAGCGTTTGCAGCAGCGGGTTTGGTTGCAGCTTCTGTAGCATCTCAAGCAGCTTTATCTAAAAAAACGACAGGTTTAGTTGCGTTTGATAAAGCATCTCGTACATTAACTGTTGGCGGATACAAAGTAAGCTTTTCTGATAATCGCCCAAACTTCACATGGCCACATGTAAAAGATTTAGCACGTGACGTAGTTGTAGTTGCTGTTGTTACAAAAGCATATAGCATGTTTAAAAAATAAACTGTAGTTGAAAATCTATGATGCAGGAAGAAGTGGCATAAACTTCTTCCTGTTTTTTGTTGTACACATTGTAAAGGAATTACGTATGAATTTGGCATGTTCTGTTACGATTGCGCGTATTGTGTTGGTACCGTTTATTATTATTTTGTTGCTTGGGCAGTATTGGTACTATGCAGCTATGTTATTTGTGGTAGCTTCGTTGACTGATTTGGTCGATGGATGGATAGCTCGCAGGTTTAACCAGCAAACTGCGCTTGGTCAAATTTTGGACCCTATAGCAGATAAACTTTTGATCGCAGGAACTTTGTACACATTGCTTGGGTTGCTTTCGTTGCAACCGTGGTATCGGTATGTGATGTTATTTTTAATTGCAAAAGAGTTTATACTGTTGCTTGGTGGTGCGGTTTTGTGGTTTAGGTATCATCTCTTTATACAACCAAGCAGGTTATCTCGTGGTGCAAGTATTTGTGAAATAGCATTGATCTTAGCATTGTTTTTGAATTTTATGATGTATCCAATTTCAGAACTTATTTCATTGCTGCTTATAGTTAATCTGGGTTTATCTTTTTGGCTATTGGCTCGGTATGCACGGGTGGTCAAAAATTTATTCATGTAGATATTTCAAGGTGCACAGTCCTGTGGTATCAAATTTTTTATGGAACCATTCGCGCATGCCACCTTGGTATTCATGGATATTTGAAAAACCTAAGTCGACAAGTAAGTCATACGCATCTTTGCTTTTTGAACAGTTGTTTTGAGCGCAGTACACAACGACATCTTTATCTTTATCCCAGCTTGCAACAGTTTCGATAAGTGCGTCATACGGAATATTGATTGATCCGGTGATATGACAGTCAACATATGTTTCTTTATCCAGTACGTTGATCACAATGCTGTCGCTGTTACTATCGAGTTTATCTTTGAGTTGTTGTGCAGAGATTGTTTTTGAGTCAGCTAAAAGACTTTTTTTGTGATGCATCATGAGCATGATCCTTTCATGGTTCATGTGAATTTTAAGGCCACCTAAGTTTGCAGGTACCATACAATAATGTTGTTTAAAAAAGCAATAAGATGCTTTCTTTTTTGCAAACTGACTATACAGAATTATTAAAAAAACGTATGGTATAACTAAATCTTTTTTATTTTTATGACAAATTTGAGGAATACTTTCATGGCTGGATATAACAGAATTGTAATGGTAGGAAATTTGACTCGTGATCCTGAGTACAAGCAACTAGCATCTGGTCAAGCAGTATGTCGTTTAGGTTTGGCAACAAATCGCCAATTTAAAAATAGACAAACAGGCATGATGAGCCAAGAAGTATGTTATGTTGATATTGATGTGTGGGGACCACAAGCAGAAAGCTGCCGTCAATATTTAAGCAAAGGACGTCCGGTACTTGTTGAAGGGCGTTTAAAGTTTGATACATGGCAAGATCCTCAAGGTGGTACACGCAGCAAGCATAGCATTGCAGCAGATCGTGTTGTATTCTTAGCAGCACAGTCAGCAAATGCTGAAGGTTTGGAACTTGGTTCTGAAGCTGGCGAAGATGCATTTGGTGCAGGTGCTATCGCAGCTCCAAGCTATACAACTCAAAATACTGCTGAATTTTCGAAAATAGAACAAGCGGTCGCTAAAAAAACAGCAGCAAAAAAAGTAGTAACTCCTAAAAAAGAAGGTGTTGCTATGGGTGCTGAATTTAAAGATGAGCCACCATTTGAAGATGAATTACCATTCTAAAAGAATGCATTACCGTTCTAAATAACGTAAACCCTAGGTTTTTTCCTAGGGTTTTTTAATCAAACATTAAAAAACATATGCAGCTTGTACGAGCAAAAAGCTTATAACAATTGACTTTTTCGATTATAAATTTTTATACTTCTAGTAATGGATAGTATTTGGAGGTTATATGAATAAGTTGTTTATGGCTTTTGTGTCGGTCATTTGTGCGTATGGCGTTTTGCATACGAGTGCATCAACTATAGAAGTTTTACAGTTTAGAATTCCATATTCACTCAACGAAATAATTCGTGATAATTTAATGGTTGTTCAAGATTATATTCACGATGCATCACAATCAACTGTATCAGATATTACATCGTTGCTACAAGTATCTCTTACCACGATTGATTCGGTTTCAAACCAATTTGATATGTTGATAGGAAAATCAAATACGAATGTTGTTCATCGTGATGATCTTGATTTTTTGCAAAATTTAATTGATCGCATAGATAGCATGATTCAAACACTTGAAACAACACGCAGCGTAACGGTAACAGAGCAAGGCTTGATACAGCAAAATATCGAGGCTTTGCACATTTTAAAAAGTAAATTATAACAAAACAAGAAACAATTATGTACAGAAAGATTATATGAAAAAAATATTAATAGTAGCACTGTTGTGTAGTGTACAAAGTATTACAATATTAGGATCAGGTGCACCATCTAAAAAAGTGAGTGTTGCCAACCAATCGACAATACCACCATTACAACCATATAACCAAGAATCAAATATTTTTATGAGGCCTTATGGTTATTTTGTAGAAGATCCAAGTCAAGATCCAGTGCGTCAAAGATTACCAAAGACAATGTCAAACTTTGATATTGAACAGATGGGTTTGTTGCCTGTAATGGTTATGACACACACGCCATTGGAACAAAAATTAATGGCTGAATCTTTAAAAATGCGTTATGAGGCAATATATCAGCGCGACTTTGATTTTTTTTCAAATAAGTTGCAACAATATTTATCTGAAGCAAAAAGTTTAGAAGAGGCACAAGTGTTGTTGCATAATTATATGTTAGCTACGCTTATAACGGTTCGTGATGATAATATACGTGGAGCCATGCATATACCTGAATTAGACTTAAAGCAACTCTTGAGAGCAGAAAATCAACGTATCTTAAAACAATTGGGAGTGACCGATTGGGGTGATATGGTACAAGCTGGCGATGAACAGACTAAGCAAAACTATACTCAACGAATTGAAGATATGTTGTTTGAGTTTGTGAGATATCCAAAAAGAGTTGATCAGCGATATCCTGTTGAAATGTACCGTGCACCTGTGAAGCGATATGCGGTAGCTTGGCTGCAATATATTAAGTGTTATTTAGATGCAAGATGGGAAGCTTTTAATAAGTTTAAATAGAGCGTTGTTGTAATAATTTTATAGAATGGAGATGTTATGAAGCATAAATTATTAATAATAGCTGTAATGCTCAGTGCCAATCTGATTTTTGGTGCTGATGCTGCAGGATATGTGCAAGATGCGTTGCCAAAGGATTATACTTTTACGGTTCAGCCTAAGAAACTAGATAAAATAAACGATTCGTATGTTAAACAATTATTAGAAAATGTCGAGCAATATAGATTAGCTCATCTGAGTGATGATAAGAGAGATTTTAACATATACCGAATTCATAATGGTAATTTTGAAAATCTTATGACGCCAACATTGCAAGATGATATGAACAATTTAGGTTTTATGAATTACCAAAATAAAGTAGGGTATAATATTTGTTATTGGGGTACTTTTGGTGATTTTGTAGATTATGCACAACAGGCTTATGAAAAATCTTTAGAAGTCATACATCGCGTAGATCATGTGTTGAAAGATGGTATTGAAAAATTATCAATTCCTCAAGACCGTAAAAAAAATATGTTGGAAGCTATTGATAGTGATACAGAACTTAAAAGAAAAGAATTATATAATAGTTTTGTTAGAGTAAGAAGTGCTTTTGATTCTGTATTTCTTTATTTTGATAATATGCTCTCAAAAGATAAAGAATATATGTGCACGACACAGGCTCAATATACTGCTAATATGGTACATCCTTTTAATC
>JAGOTL010000038.1 GCA_018061805.1 Candidatus Babeliales bacterium | reverse complement strand
CCATGAAAAAAAGAACAGTAAAACGCGCTGCTGCGAAACGTAAAACAACTCGCCGTGCAGCTCCAAAACGTAAAGCAGTAAAAAAAACAACTGCTAAACGTAAAACAGCTAAAAAAGCTGCGCCGAAACGCAAAGCTGCTAAAAAAGCTGCGCCGAAAAGCAAAGCTGCTAAGAAAGCTGCCCCGAAACGCAAAGCTGCTAAAAAAGCCGCTGCGAAAAAAGGCATCGTTCTTCGCCCTATGAAACGCATCACACCTCGCAAAAAATTTGCTTGGTAATCTGATCTGCATCAAAAAAATTTAATAGGGCTCTTTTAATGGAGCCCTATTATTTTTATCTTTTTTATAACTATTTCCCAGAAAACTCTGGTTTTTAAACCGAGGTCTGATCATTATCCCAATTTTGGATATTTCATGTGCCAATCAGTCATTTGCTGATACGCATGACCTACTTGGAACAATAACTGTTCGGACAAATGAGGTCCTATAATCTGAAAACCTACAGGCATACCTGATTTGGTAAAACCACACGGAATAGACATAGCTGGAATACCTGCCAAGTTTGCGGTACACAAGAAATAATCCTGTAAATCCATTTGTAGTTTATTGTTGTCAAACTTACCAAATTCAAATGCTGCCGATGCTTGTGATGGCATCACCAAAATATCATACTCTTTAAAAGCTTGTAGATATTCATTGCGAATCAAAGACTGTACTTTTTGAGCATTATGATAATACTTTGCTGCATATCCTGCAGAAAGAACATAGTTGCCTATCATCATACGCACTTTAACTTCTTTTCCAAAACCTTGGCTACGAGTCTTGGTATACAACTCTGATAAATTATCAACATCTGATGCTCGATAACCATATCGCACACCATCATAACGAGATAAGTTCGAAGCCGCTTCAGCACGACTGATAATAAAGTATGTTGCAGCGCCATAGTCCATAGTTGACAATACAACATCATGAACCGTTGCACCTGATTTTTTTAATTGCTCTACAGCATCAAGCGATAACGCTCTTACTTCTAAGTCAAGTGCGGTATTATCAAAAGCATTACGCACAATTCCAATACGCAAACCTTGTGGCAACGATCCATCAAGTTTTTGCGTGTAATCTTTTTTGCTCAATTGTGGCAATGATGATGCATCTTTAGGATCATGACCTGCAATAGCAGAATACACCAATGCTGAATCATAAACCGTACGCGTTGCAACACCAATTTGATCGAGCGATGATGCATACGCTATAAGACCATAACGAGATACAGATCCATAGGTTGGTTTTAAACCCACAATACCACAAAAGGCTGCCGGATGTCGTACAGAACCACCCGTTTCACTTCCCAAAGACCATGGTACCATGCCAGCAGCAACTGCAGCAATAGAACCACCGCTTGATCCACCCGGAACACACTTTGTATTCCATGGATTAGCTGTTTTAAAAAATGCAGATGTTTCTGTAGAGCTGCCCATTGCAAATTCATCTAAATTTGCACGTCCAACAAGCAACGCTCCCTGCTCTTTTAATCGAGCAATTGCGGTTGCATCATACGGAGCTTGATAATGTTCAAGCATTTTAGATGCACATGATGCAATACGATCTTTTTGGCAAATATTATCTTTAATAATTCCAGGAACACCACTTAAGATTCCTCCTGGATGAAATTTTTCTAAAATAGATTGTTCATCAAAAACTTCTAAAGCAGACTTAATAGATTCATCATGCGCTGCAAATTGACGCAAGAAATACTGCAAAACCTCTTGATGTGAATATTCTTTTTTTGCTAATCCATTTTTTATATCTTGGATTGTTGCAAAAGATAATTTGTGCATACCAACTCCCATGCCTATTAATTATCGACAAACTTTGGTACCACAAAATAGTTATCTTCACTTTGTGGAGCCTGAGCTAAAATTTCTTCTGTTGCAAAAGGTACAACTGTATCGACACGATCACAGTTTATATTTTTATAACGCTGCGCCTCTGCCTGTTTTGCAATTTCTACAACGCGTTCTGCGTATCCTAAAACATCATTAAATTGCTGAACTATGCTATCAAATTCATGTTCATCAAATGAAACTTTAGTCATTTGGGCAATTTTTAGAATCTCTTCTTTAGTAATTTTAGCCATTGAAAGCCTTCTTTTTATTAATTTTCCAATGATCTTGGCTCAATCGATATATGTACACCAAGCTCATAAGGCCATTACCTATCAAAAACAATGCATACGTAACCAACATTTTGTACACGATAGTATCAAATGGAATACAATCAATCACATATGTACCAGGAATAAAAAAACAACTGATCACAACAACACGTGTCCACATAACTGTTTTCACATCACCAGCGCCACGTAGTGCACCTGATAAAATCAACTGTAACAAATCTATCAAAATAAGTACACTCAGCGCTGGAAATATTGTAGCTACGATATAGCTAAATTCGCCATTAACATCAAAAAACTGCACAAACCATAAAGGCCAAATAGAACCTATCAGCAATATTGTTCCAACAAAAGATCCAGAGATAATTAAAATTCTTTTTATATTTGCTGTAATATCATCCCATGACCCTTTACCCAAATCATTACTTACTAAAAAAGTAATCACTTGGCTGCAAGCTATAGCAGGTAAAAAAGCAAAACGTTCCATCATTTTTATACATGCAAATGCAGCACCTGCTTGATGACCTAATTGTGACATACAAGACCCCAGCCAAGCATACGCAAAAGCTATTGAAACCTTATCAATGACAACAGGCAACGATACTTTAAACAAATCATAAATACGTTGATACGAAAAACTATCAGAAAACAATTGAATAGCATACGGTCTATGTGATGGTGCATATAAAACATACAGCAACATAACGCCACACATAAAAGTGTATTGTACCAATGATGCTGTAGCAGAACCCATGAGCGCCATTTGAGGAAAACCACATTTTCCAAAAATCAACACATAATCTACTGCAACAAATAAAATACTACCGAGTCCAAAAACAACCATCGGAACAAATGTGTTTTTTAATGCCCGCACAAACCCAACAAGCGAAAAATAAGTGAACATAAAAAATATAGAAACCGCTTTTAATCGCAAATAAGGAACACCTTGTGCAACCATTTCAGGTGAAAATTTATTAAATGTACAGACAAGGCTAACACTAAAATAAAGCAGTGTCGACAGCAATGCTCCAATACCTACAACCGTCCAAAAAGCATCAACAAATGCTTCGCCTGCCTTTTTGTATTCTTTTTGCCCATTAAAAAAACCTGCAATAATCACGATACCTGTGGGAAAAGCTTCTGCTATTTTTAAAAACATGGTTAAAAAATTATCAATAATACCAGATACTGCATATGTACTTGTCGACTTGAGATTACAAATAAACAAACAATCGATACAGTACGGTAAAAAATAGATAATCAGAGCTGTAATACATTCTGGATAGAAATATTTTAAAATGCGCCCATAAGAAAGTCCCGCTGATATTGAAAACCACGAATTAAAAAGAGTTGTTAAACGTCCGTTCATAAAAAACCTTTCTGAAAACACCGCTACCTGCTTTTTTTAAAAAAACAGAGTTGACGTTGTTTCTCACCCACCTGATATTGCAAACAAGTATCAAGATACTCCTTTTCAAACTGATTTGGTATCCATTTTTTTGAAGCCCAATACACAAAACAACTTTGCTGGTGTATTGATGATGGTTTAAAAATACGTAAAAGTTCTTCTACGGGCAATGATGCACGCGCTATAAACAAATCAACTTGTTTATCAAATTTTCTTAAAAATGTGCGCCAATCATCGGTATGTACCGTCACATGCGAAAGCCCAAGCTGAGCAATCACCATATGCAAAAATTGAACTTTTTTAAGATTCACTTCGACCAAGTGGATCTCAACGTTTGGTAACATAATAGCAAGTGGAATTCCAGGAAATCCACCACCTGATCCAACATCGACTAACCGATGAACAGATGACATGTCATGCAATTTCAATAACGCCAATGAATCATAAAAATGATCTGCTATAACATCGTGTGTATCAACGATTGCAGTAATGTTATATTTTTCATTTTCTTCAAGCAATATCTTTATATATTGTTCAAACTGAACCTGCTGCTGATTTGAAATAGCATAGTGTTGAATAAAGTTATTCCATAAAGCATTATCGGTCACAGGCAACGCAGATTTTGTCATATATTTTCTTTGATTTTTAGAAATGTATCAAACGGACTTCTATGGTAGATAGTATACGTCTTTTTGTAGCCAGATCTACCTTTTTAAACCCAAAACCAACAACCTCGTTTTTTTTACTCTATCAGACCCTTTTCAAGCTATTTATATCACAACTCTGGCCTTTTGCCTCTGTTTTTAGGTATCCTTTATAAAAAGGGGAGATATTGTATGAATTTTTATAAAATATTTTTGCTTGGTATATTTAGCTGTACCATATCAGGCAGCCTATACACAAGCGACTCTATCGTTACCTTTTTCTTTCAAAAATATCCTTACATAAAAGTAAAAAGTACCACCCTTGACGTCACAAAATATTCACAAAAACTAAAA
>JAGOTL010000014.1 GCA_018061805.1 Candidatus Babeliales bacterium | reverse complement strand
GCCCGTATTGATGCCAATGCAAAACATTTTGGCTGCTTTTGCTGCAGCAATTCCATGAGCTGAATCTT
Source organism: Candidatus Babeliales bacterium (assembly GCA_018061805.1). GTDB lineage: Bacteria > Babelota > Babeliae > Babelales > Chromulinivoraceae > JACPFN01. Next base: position 17,660 of record JAGOTL010000014.1, on the reverse strand, counting down.
CTATAGTAATACATTCATCTGGTTGAACACCTAGTTGTTCTGCTGCAAAAAGATACACGTCAGGTTTTGGCTTTGCCTGTTTGTTCACTCTATCTATCGTGTATATGTGATGTTTAAAAAAACGATCCAAAGATATTGTTTTGAGTATTTGTTGCAATGATGATTCCGTTGCGTTTGTTGCAATAGCAGATTTGAGATTATGAGTCGCAAGCTGTTGGTGAAAATTTTCAAAACCGTCGATTAAAGAAATACCATTTCCAAAATCACGAAACGCAAGAGATTCTCTTTCTGCAATCAAATGTTCCAAAGGGATATCGAGTTGAAATAATTGTTTAATCAATTCACATGTTTTGTATAAAGAAGCACCCTTCATATGAGGCAAAAGAGCATGACATTCTTGATCAGACAAATTACCATGTTTTTTAAGTAAAGCCTTGCTTGATTGCTCCCAAACAGATTCAGTAGCAATAATTGTACCATCCATATCAAAAATAATTGCTTTATACCTCATAAAAGTCCTTGTTTTACGTTCTGTACAACGAGTAAAGTTAAGAGTAAACTACTTTAGTAATAAAAAGTATACCAGAATTTAGGTAAAAATCAGATGAAAAAATATCTATACTGGACAGTTGTTGTATTTTTAATTTGTTTGGCTCGCATGATACCATTTCATTGGATAGTCGGGTCGTACAATGCGCATTTTTCATGGTCAACTATGATAGCACCTATTATTGCAAAATATGCTGGGTTATCTTGGGTTGGCTTGTTTGTCGTTACTGCACGATGCACATCTTGGCAGATGCTTTTTTTAAGTTGCATTAAACGGATACCGCTCATGATATCATCGCGTGCGTATATTCAACCGAGCAGAATGTTGTACCAATGTGTACCAATGTTGTGCATGATTCTTTTTATGGTTCATCCTGTTGGTCAAAAAGCATGGGTGTATAGTTTGTACTGGTTGATACCATTTGCTTTATGGTGGGTGGTTGATTCAATGTATATACGAGCGCTTGCAGCTTCTTTTATTGCACATGCAATTGGTTCTGTTATTTGGTTGTACATGGGACACATACCAGCAGAAATTTGGTTACAATTGATTCCTGTAGTTTGGATTGAGCGTTTGACTATGGCTGGTTCTATCGTGGCATGTGACTATGCGGTGATGGGTATTAAAGTTGCTTTCAAAACATTAAAACAACGCACTCTTGCGCTGGGCTTGGTATGATGCAACATTTAGCTTTAATTATGGATGGCAATCGTCGTTGGGCAAAAAAAAGAATGATGATGCCTTGGTTGGGTCATCGTCAAGGTGCTCAAGTGGTTGAAATGGTTATAGAATATTGCTTGTATCAATCTATACCGTATCTTTCGTTGTATACTTTTTCTCTTGAAAATTTGCAAAGAATGCCACAAGAAATTAATTATTTGTTTGATTTGATAGAAGAATCAGCACTGAGGCATGAAGAGTTTGTAAAAAATAATGTTAAGGTTCGTTTTGTAGGTGACATGTCTCAGTTGCCTGAAAAAACACGTCGCATTTGTTTGCAGCTTTCTGAAAAAACTGAGCATTGTACAGCTTTGGTTTGTAATTTTTTAATTTGTTATGGCGCACAACAAGAAATTGTATCAGCTGTGCAAAAAATGGTACAAGAAGGTTTTAAGCCTCAATCTGTTCAAGATATAAAACCATATTTGTGGCTTGGCAATATACCTGATCCTGAACTTATTATTCGTACGGGTGGAGTAGGCCGTTTAAGTAACTTTTTATTGTATCAAGCGGCATACAGTGAGATTAGATTTTTGGATTGTTTGTGGCCTGATTTGACGCGTGATGCTTTAGATCAAGTTGTTTCTCAATCACGCGCAGTTCAAAAAAACTTTGGTGTTTAATTAAGCTACTTCTAGCTGTATCAACATATTTTTATCAAGTGTAACGATAGTCCCAGGATATGGTTTTTGAGCCACTATAGAGCCTGACTCATTGTTGTTTTGATAGAGTATAGATGGTTGTATGCGATGATTTTGTAAAGCTTTTTGGACATCTTGTAGATTCTGTCCTATGAATTTGGGCATGATGTACAAATTTGGTTCTGATGTCGCAACATACAGCATCATTTTTTTATCAGGTAAAGGTGTTTGAGCATGCGGGCTTTGAGCTATGCATGTGCCTGATGGAGCTTGATAAGGAAGTTTGTACTGTTTGGTTTTGATTTTTAAATCTTTTGCATTTGGTACGATTGATTGTATTGCCTGACCCATGTACGATGGTGTTTGAACATAGGTAGGTTCTTTTGCTATGGTGATCAAAATAGATTGATTTTGCTTGATGAGTCTATGAGAAGATGGCTTTTGAGTTAAAATGGTACCAGGCGCTATGCTTGCGCTTTCTTTTTCTGCTATAAGTTGCAAGTTGAGATGATTTTGAGAGGTAATCTTGAGAGCTTCTTGGACTGTTTTGCCAATAAGATGTGGCGTTTGTATGGACGATGGGCTCATGATAATGCTGATGACAAAATATCCACCAATGAAACATACAAAAGGTAGGCAAACAATGATGTACGGCAGAATTTTTCGTATATTCACACAAATTCCTAAGCATAAGACGTTGGTGAGACATTAAAGGCAGACAATAAGCCGGATTCTGTACATGTATATTTCTATATATGGAGCAATCATTTATCTATGCGACATACCCGCAAGTACGGGATCAAGCGCCCTGCTTGCTTACTTTGTCTTGCTCCTGGTAGGGTTTGTCCTATGTACACATTGCTATGCACATTTGTGCGCTCTTACCGCACATTTTCACCCTTACTAAACCGAAGTTTAGCGGTTATTTTCTGTGACACTTTCCATAACAACCTTGAGCCATAACAGCTTTGAGTCGTTTCCTGCATTGAATAAATCTCTGCAGGTACCATGCTTGATAGGAGTCCGGACTTTCCTCATAAAAACCAAAGTCTTTACGCGATTGCCTAGTCTGCCCTTAATTTTTTGATTCTATATTATATCAATAACGTATCATGCATACGCAAAAATATCAATGAGACAGGGGTGTTTTTTGGGGGCATGCAGTCTATTTTGGAATATACAATGTAGGTGGTATTGTCGATTGTATTTTTTGGTTCATAATGGAGCGTTATGTTTGACAATCAGTCGTCGTTTGTTATCATCTTGCTATAAGAAATTCAATTGAAAATTAATACTTTTATAAGATTAAACATTTTTAAATTATTTTACGCGCAAAAGGAAATTCTATGAAAAAATTGCATTTGTCGCTTGCGATTCTTGTTGCTCCTATCACTATGGTTGGTAAGTCAGATTTTAGCTACGATGTAGCTAAAGCCCAAGCTACAGCTACACAAAAAGCGCAAGATGCTAAAAATCAACTTCTTCAAGCTAGTTTCTCAGCTCGTGAAAATGCTGCAAAATTATCTTTTTTCAATGAAGAATTGAAATCATTAGAAGGTAAATTAGCAACAGCGTCTGATAAAGATAAAGTTGGTATTACAGCTGGAATCGATTCTTTGAAAAAAGAAATCGAAGTAGTTACTAAAGCGTCAACTGGTGTTAAAAATACAGTTTCAGGCATGTATCAAAAATTAACATCAACAGTTGTACAATATCCATCAGCAGCTGTTGCAACAATAGTTGCATTACTGGCGAGTGTCATTGTATTACTCAACAATTCAGATGTTGCAAACGTAGCAGATGATATTGAAAACTTTTAAGTAAGTTAGATAAATTACAAAAAGGCTACACGTTAGTGTGGCCTTTTTTTGTTACTTAATCGTGCCAAGGTTGTTGTGTTATCCACCAAACCAAAACACACAGCATAGAATCTTGCAAGCAATATTTCAAAAACAGAGTGATTGATAGTGATTGTTGTATAAAAACGTATAACAATATTGATAAAAAAAGTTGGTATACCATGATGTTTGCTATAGGCAGTATAAGTTTATTATAGAAATTATGTTTAATTTTAAAATATGTCAGTGAGCATATTGTGAGCCATAAAATGGTAAATCCAAAATATCCTGTGATTAAAAAATTAAAGATATCGAGTAAGAAAATAGTGAATGCTATGACACCTACAGAAAGCGGCGCAAAAACACTGTAGGTATATGCTATGAGCAATAAGTTTGGATTTAAAGAATGTTCATATCGTAGCAAACATATTTGAATGCACAGTAGTATGATACAGCCAAGTATAATGCTTAAAAAAGAACCGATTTGTTTCATGCTTTTCTATCGTTTTTTATAAGAGTTGCTAAACTAGAAAATATATTCAAATACATCTTTTTACAGAAATATCATGCGTCATTATAAACTCTATTTTTTCTGGACTAGTTTGTTGTTTTTTGCAGCATTGTGTGGTGGATTGTGTTTTATTATTCATAATCATACGATCGATTTTTCTTCGTTGCAACAAGATGTTGCCGCTAAGCCATCAGTGCTTCTTGATTGTCATGGAAAAGTATGGGGACAATTTCAACTTGATAAGCGTGAATATGTTCTTTTGGAAGATATTCCACAACATTTAATTGAAGCTTTTTTAGTAACAGAAGATAGAGAGTTTTTTAAGCATCCAGGAATATCTTTTCGTGGTATTTTGCGTTCGATGATTGTTAATCTTGTGCAAGGTAAGCGAGTACAGGGAGCAAGCACGATTACGCAGCAGTTAGTACGTTTAAAGTTTTTAACAACTCATAAAACTGTCAGCCGTAAAATTAAAGAACAGCTCTATGCTATTTTGGTGGAGCGTGAGTGGAGCAAAGAGCAGATACTTGAAGCTTATTTGAACAACGTATATTTTGGGTATGGGATTTATGGAGTTCAAGCAGCAGCAAAAAGATTTTGGGGTGTTGATATTCAAGATGTTACGATTGATCAAGCTGCAACCTTAGCCAGCGTTATGAAATCCCCACGCGTCTATTCGCCGATACATGCACCTAAATCTGTCTTAAAACGTCGTAATCTGATTTTGCATATGATGCATGAGCAAGGAATTATCTCGCAAGAGCAGTTAGATCAAGCGCGTATGCAGTTGCTTCAGATTAAAGAGCCGGAACTGTCAGTGATTGCACCGCACTGTAAAGAGATGATTCGTCAAATGCTTGAAACTATGGTGGATAAAAATTTATTGTACACCGGTGGATTGACGATACAAACAACGCTTGATAGTGCTATTCAGCAGCAAGCTCAAAATTCTTTTGAGCAACATATTGCGCATGTCCGTAAAAAATTACAAAAATCGGTTGATGGTGGTTTAATTACCATTGATAGTTCTTCGGGTGCTATCCGTGCACTCATTGGAGGCTATGATTTTAAAGAATCAAAATTTAATCGAGCTGTGCAAGCGTATCGTCAAATGGGATCTATTTTTAAAATCTTTGTGTATGCGGCGGCACTTGAGCAAGGATTGCATTTTTTAGATGTAGAAATTGATGAACCGTTTGAAATGATTGGTCAAAATGGATCTGTGTGGCGACCAAATAATTATGATAAAGAGTTTCACGGTCCTATGACACGAGCATACGCATTATCAAAATCGAATAATATTGTCGCTATTAAAACATTATTGCAAACCGGTATTGATCATGTTATTTATATGGCCCGTCGGTGTCATATTGTGTCTGCTATGCCTCCATATCCGTCACTTGCGCTTGGATGTGTTGATGTTAACGTGCAAGAAGTCGTAGGATCATTTAATGTTGTTGCAAATCATGGTGTGTATGTAGAACCTCATGTTATTGCGTGGGTTAAGGATCAGCATGGAAATAAAATATACAAGCATCAATCAGTTTCAAAAAGAGTTATGAATTCTTACATAGCAGATCAGATAGCGCGTGTTTTGATGTTTGGTATGCAACGTTTACAGTCATGGTATGGCAATGAAAAGATTGGTGTGCAGATGCTTGGTAAAACAGGAACAAATAATGATTCACGAACATGTTGGTTTTGTGGTGCAACACCAGAATTAACAACTGCTATTTATGTTGGTTGTGATTTTAATGATTCACTTGGTAAAAATATTTTTGCTTCCAAAACAGCCTTTCCAATTTGGTTTAAAATGCATCAGAACATTGCAAAAACAAAAACTAATTTTTATTATGATCCTCAATTAAAGGATTATTGTATTAATTGGAAAACTGGTAATGTAAGTTACGATTATAATGATCCTGATGTGGTGGCATTGTTGGCATAAGGGTAAAAAATGAGAAGTAAGAGAGTAGTGTTGGTGGCATTGTTCATTATCTGTTGCGCACCTGAACAATCTGTACAGTCTGTTGATAGTTTAAAGGGAATATGGTCATCAATTTCTAGTTTTCCTATATTTAAGCTTAGTTTTTGGAAAAATTTTGGAAGAAGTTTTGGAATACCTCCATCTGGTTATGTGTACACATGTTCTGTGTACAATGAATCTCAGGTGAATGTTTGGATTGGTATACAAACTATGCTTTCATTGATGGGAGGAACGTTACCACGAGCTAACGGATGGGAGTTGTATCCATCGCTACAAGGTTTGCAGCCAGGCGAGCATTGGACAACCACTGATAAACCATATTATTTTGAGATGTTAATTAAAACGACATCGGATGATTATACCAATCATATGCCCTACATACCTCATAGTGATGTACTATATCAACAAGATTGTATTCAACTGCAAGCTAAAAATTCAAAACATCATAATTATTTTCGAGCATACACGGGCAAAGATTTAGTTGAAGGTCGTTTTGTGCATAAACCAAAAGTAGAGTATTTGGGTTATAGCATTATGCCAGGAGGCACTGCAGATTCGAGTGCGTTATCCATAGATGATCATTTGAGTAGTTTAACGTTGTACAATAGTACCAATCAAAACTACATACTTGGTTTTTCGATGCAATCTAATTTGACCCAATCTACGATGACGATTAATTTGTGTCAGGTAGTAGCTCTTGTAGCACAAAATTCTTTTGCAACATTACAGACATTTGAAGGCGTATCGACATTGCGTCCAGGCACGCTTGGAGTATTTGATGCTCAAACGAAACAATGTGTATCTATATTGCCGATCTATGATGTTGGTTTTAAGGGTATGTCGTACACCGCAGAAATATATCAAGATACAGATTCAACGGGGGTACAAATTGGTTGGCAAGGTTTAATGTCTGGCAACTATGATTTGCCTCATAATAGAGTGCGAGATATCACACCTATCACATCGTATTTTTGGTATCAATCGGTGCAACAAGCTAAGTCGCAATCAACAATCGATTTGCCAGGATCGGTATGGATTGTTGCGTTGAGTTCTCAGCCCGAAATTTTAGCAGTTGCACAACCAGGACAAGCTGTGATGTACACCGTCATGCGCCCTGAAATTGGCCAGCAAAAAAAACTATATTTTATCTACGTTGATGCGCCAGTACAAGCGCAAGCAGAGCTATTTATACAAAAATTCTTATCAGGTACCATCGGTGCACCACTGTTAAAAAATTATTATGAAAATATAGATTCTATTATGTCTCAAGCAGATGTCATGCTGCAACCGCAAGCAACTTCTGCGGTATCTAAAACAACGACCAAAACAGTTTCACCAGCTCTAATTACAGCAGCGGTACAAGGTGCTTTGAGTATGAATCAAGGTAAAATTGTTGATGCCCAAACAGGTATTGTGGGGTATTTGTTAGGATCGGATTCTTTTTTGCCGTTCGGTGTTGGTTCTGTACCGATGTATTATAGTTTAGCACCATCGATTGCTACGTCAGAGAAAATTCCAACATCATCAGTGACGAATTTGTTTATTGAAAGTAATCAAACAAAAGCTCCACAAGGGATGCCTAAGGCAGTTAAAAGTCACTATGCTGTTGCATCAGCATCGGTATAACCAAGTTGGGTGAGTAGCTGATGTAATTCATGATGCTGTAATGTTTGTTTTTCAAGCAATGCTTGTGCTATGGTGTGCACATATGAAGCATGTTGCAATAATATTTTTTTGACACGATCGTACTGCTGTCCAATGAGTGTGGTGATTTCTCGATCAATTTGATCTTGTAGTTGAGGAGAATACATATGTTCATTGATATGTGTTACTCTATGACCAATGCTTGTAGACATGCCATATTTGCATATCATACAGTAGGCAATTTCGGTAGCATGTACTAACGATTCATAGGTTCCTTCTGATATGTGATTTAAAAATAAATCTTCAGCGGCGCGTCCTGATAAAGCAATGCATAATTGTGTTAAGAGTTCTTCTTTGGACAGAGCGTTATGTTCTGTTATTTTTCGAATAATGGTGATGCCCTCTGTTGAGGTATGGGGAATGATGGTTGTTTTGTGGAGCTTGTACATGTTGTGTGGTAGCAACATATGCACCAGTGCTTGGCCTGCTTGTCGATATGCGGCAGTTTTTTTTTCTTGGTCTGATAAAGAATTAAATGGTAACGGATTGCCCAGTAAAATGATATCCAGAGCTTCTTCAAAATCACGTTGCTCTACCATGAGGCGATCATGATGCAAAGCGATAAGAGCCGCTTGATTAATTAATTGTTTGATTTCAGCACCTGTAAATCCAGCTGTTTGTTCTGCTAACGAAAAAAGATTGACCGACGGATTGAGTAATAAGTTTTTTGCGTACGTTGTAAAAAGATATAAACGAGCGTGTAAGTCTGGGTTTGGAATACGAATAATTCTGTCAAATCTTCCAGGGCGAATTAATGCATGGTCTAAAAGAGATTCATGGTTTGTTGCAGCGACAACAATGATAGGATTTTGATGTTGCTGGAAACCATCAAGCTCGATGAGCAGTTGGTTAATCGTGTCATCATGTTCTTTGTGGCTTGTTTGCAGGCCGCGTTTGCCGCCGATCCCATCAAATTCATCAATAAAAATAATGCATGGAGCATGTTTACGTGCAACTTTAAAAAGTTCTCGTACGCGAGCAGCACCTACACCAACATACATTTCGGTAAAACTTGCACCGTTGACATTGATAAATGTGCAATTTGCTTGGCCAGCAAGCGCGCGGGCAAGTAATGTTTTACCGGTGCCAGGATTACCTGTGAGTAAGATTCCTTTTGGTACTTGCGCACCAATTTTTATAAAACGTTCAGGGTCTTTTAAAAATTCAACAATATTAAACAAAGCTTGTTTGGCGCTTTCAGCGCCAGCTACAGAGTCAAAAGATTCTTTGATGGTGCCTTTTTTATGAATCGTCCAAATAGATTTGTTTGATGGCAAAGATGATAACATAGCATCAAAAACAAGTGCTGATATGTACGCAGTGCATGCTGTGGTTGCAATAAAGCATCCAGCATTTATGAGTAAAGGCAGAGCGTAATTTTGTGGCGTATCTTGTTTTTCTTCAGGGACTGGTAAGTAAGAATATAGATTGTGAGTTGTGTATGCTGCACAGAGTAAGAGAAACATTGTTTTGGTAATCGTCATCGATATCTCCTATGTGAGGCTTGATATGTGAAAGATTATTAAAGTTGTGAATGTATCACTTCTTTAAAATGGTTTTAATGGCGCCCAAGATCATAACATGGATGAGCTTTTTTTAAAAGAATTTATGTGATAATCGGGATAGCGTAAAACATTGAATGATTCGGAGGATTGGAGCTTAGAGATAGTGTATAATTTGCAAATATAAGTTGTTTAACGTAGATATGTAGAAAATTGTTTTAAAAAAGGAACGTTGATATGAAGCGTATATGTTTTGTACTTTTGAATTTTGTAGGAATGATGCAAGGGAGTTTTAATCCATTGCTACTCAAAGGAACAACTAGGGCATTGGAGCAGGCTGTTAATGGGCTAACGAAAGTAGAACAAGTTAAACAAGGTAAGGTCGCTAAAGCTCAAGATGCAGCCAAGTTACAACAAACAGAAGTTGCGCGAAAATTAACTGACGCTGAAAAAAAATTATATACAGACTGTGCTCCTTTTGGGGGATTAATGTATATTGAAAAAGGAGTAGCTGAACAATGGTATCGATTGAGTCCGAAGTATTTATTTCAAGATTTAACTCCCGAACAGTTAGCAAAGTTTAAGGTTCAAAAAATTGCTACAGAAAATAATGCCATAGAAAACTTAATAACGCAGATGTATCACATAGCGGGTACGGATGGTTTATTTGCTGTAACAAATGCAGTAGATAATCCTGTAAGATTGCTGACGTCAAAGGATATAGGATCACTGTTGCATATCATAGCATCAGAATTTGATAAGCAAGGCAAAATTAAGCATGAAGGACAGTTTAAGGCGGCTATCGAAGATAAAATATATGGATATTTATTAGGTTTGCCAAGTGATTCAAAAATGAATCAAAATACTGAAAGTAAAAGATATAAAAAAAATGATGGCAAAGCATTTACAAAAAAAGATTTTGGTCATTTTGTCAATGCACTCGTTACATCTGTGGTTGAATGTCGGGCTGTAAAGTCAAAATATCCAAAAAATACACCGCAACATCTGTTGATTAGTTACATGCTTGCAAAGTCAGAAAAACAGGGTGATTTACAGGAATATGTGCAGGGTTTATTGGGTGATGATACATTTATGTTACCCGCAGAAGAATATGATCAGCAAGATATCAAAGCGATACTAGAAAAGTCGCCAGATTTAAAAGATACGAAATCTTTTGCTGATTATGTGTGCGCTGCAATTTTTAAACAAAGTTATATGTCAATGTTGCCAAAAATGGCTTATCAGCAACAGGTTAAATATCACGATGTAGAATTTACAAATTGTGTTGAAGCTATGATGGAAAATTTAGTTAATATAGCAACCTATGGCCATGGTGATTCAGATACAACAGAATTACGAGCTATTGGAAAAGTTAATAGCGATAAACAGCAGCCAGAGTTACAGCAATTTTATGCATCAAAGTTAGCACACGTGAGTAATGTAAGCGTTAATCACAATCAGGTGCATCAGGATTGGTTAGCGTTGTTTGAAAATAAAGAGGGCGTTATCTATAAAAATGTTGTAGATCAGCAAAACAATAGAGTAGATATTGTAGATTTGTCTTACGATGGTTTTATTGCTGTGTCAGAAAAAGATGTTTCACGATTGCCGGTACACCAAATAACTGTTGGTACTAAAAGTTATGATTTGTATGAAAAACAAATTGGAACAAAAAAATATTTATTAGTACCACCAAGCAGCGGTTTGGATTGTTTTGAAATGCGAGCTAAGCCAAGTAACGTTGTTATGATTATGAGTAGATTGTTTGATGTAGGCGTGAGCATGTCTGTATCAGATATATTTAACTTAGACACGGTCACAGACAATTTTCAAACAATGTGTGATGCATTAGGGTGGCATGTGGATCCAAAAAACATAGCAGACATTAAAGAGCAAAAAGATCCGTTAAATATAAATGTTGAGATACGTGATGGCGATAAAACAGAAAGTTTTGATATAAAATTGCTAAGGGACCATGGAGGAATTTATAATGTTACGCGTGATGGATTTACGAGCAATATCCAGATAGGTCAGTTAGCTCAAGCAGACAAAGAGGTTTTGGCAACTTGTGTAGGATCTGACTTAGTTGATTATTTTAAACTATCTGATGTGCAAAAATTAAATGTGACAAGATTTGTCAGTCCGTATGGAGGCTATAGACAGTTTAGTGATAACATACAAACATCTAGTTCAGAACATGACTCTCATGAGGTAAAACTTATACAAAATCTATTATTACAACCAAATGGTGATTATGAATATGCATTTAAGATGATGGTTAATTTGGTTCAACAAGGAGATTTATTATTATATTTTGATCTGGCAAATCTTGATCATGAAAAAATGACTGTTCTAGCCAAAGAAATTATTGAAAAAATGGTTTATATCATATGTGTGACTGATAAATTTACCATGATGATCAAAGATATACTTGATTATGAGTATGTATCGAATGATAAAGAAGGGGTAGTTCATTTAATTAAGATAGTGAAAAACATGAATGTTTTGAATCAAGATCAGAGGATAAAAATAGTAGAGCTCCTGGACGATGAGATGCTGAATTCTGTGACGTATCCACAAAATGATGTACTTACTTTGATGACGTTGATGATTGATCAAGGTTTGGCTCAAAAAGGTGACTTAATAAAGTTAGCATCAAAGGCAATGTCAAGTTCTGATGCTTATATACGACAACAAGCAATAACGTATTTACCATTAATGATAGATCAAGGTGTGATTGATAAAGATCAAAGCAACGAAATGATTGGTCTTGTTGACATGGGTATGAAAAGTTCTGATATCTATGTACAGCACCTAACAATGCAAATTCTTAAATCGATGATAGATAAAGGTATTGTTGGTAAAGATCAAAGTAGTGACTTAATAAAGTTAGCATCAAAGGCAATATCAAGTTCTAATGGTTATATACGACAACAAGCAATAACGTATTTACTATTAATGATAGATAAAGGTCTTATTGATAAAGATCAAAGCAACGAAATGATTGGTCTTGTTGACATGAGTATGAAAAGTTCTGATGCCTTTGTACAGCACCAAACAATGCCAATTGTTAAATCGATGATAGATAAAGATATTATTGGTACAAGTCAAAGTAAAGAAATGATTGGTCTTGTTGACATGGGTATGAAAAGTTCTGATGTTTCTGTACAGCACCAAACAATGCAAATTGTTCAATTGATGATCGATAAAGGTATTGTTAGTCAAGATCAGGTCAGTAAATTAATAAATCGTGTGCATCAAGGGTTGTTAGAAAGTTATACAGACAAATTACAACATGAGCATCAGGAACAAGTACAAGCAAAAGATATTTCAGAATCATTTTCTTCGGAATTCGACTCTGTGTCAGAACATGATGCAGTTGCATAAGTACATTTGTTGATTTTAAATAAGAGGACTTGTGATAAACAAGTCCTCTTATTTAAAAAAAAACTTTACCAAAGATGCGGGGCAAAGTTTTGATTGTTCAATAATGTAAAACTGATCAGGTTTTTGTGATTGGAGCTCGAGCACATTTTTGATTTGATGATTCGTATTTGGTGTTTCATGCGGGACAGTGATGCATGTTTTGCCAAAGAAATCTATTTCAAAAAGTGTTCCAGCGCCAGCGCGGCAAATGATGATATCGGCGATGTTGTAAAAATCTTGTAACTGCTCACAGTAATTAAAAACATAGGATGGAATAAAGTGACTTGTATAAAAAGCTGAATAATCAAAAGGATCTTGTGAGCCTGTTTGGTGTATGACTTGTATGCGTGAAGCTATTTCTGGGTTTTGTATAATTAAATCTTTAAATGTTTGGTTCAAAAGAATAGAGCCTTGTGATCCGCCTAGTATTAATACAGTCATCTTGCCTGGTTGTAGATTGTATTTTGCAAAAAGTTGTGCAGCATCAAAAATACGATCAAACTCTGTAAATCGTATTGGGTAAGGAGTGAGGATACAATTGTTTTTTGGGAAATAGTTTTTTGTTGTTTCAAAACAAGTGTGTATTGTGGGTGTAATTTTTGAAAGAAGTTTGGTTGTTTTGCCTGGTTCAACATTAAGTTCATACAATTCAATAGGTATACCAAGCACTTTAGCAGCAAGACATGTTGGAACAGATACAAAGCCACCAAAGCTGACAACTTTGTCCGCTTTAATGCTGTATAAATAGTATACAGATTTTACAAAATACCATGCTGTTTTACATGCAAACCATGGCAGCAACCAAGGCTGCTGGTAAGGTGGATTATCGAGTTCTGTTGGTACGACATGTGTAATACTTGGGTATTTTTTCATAATCTTGTGATCAAGATCGCCACCCGATGAAAATAAATATAACTTCGTCTGAGGGTTTTGTTGTTGAATGTGTGTTGCCTGAGTGAGGCAGGGTAAAATGTGCCCACCAGATTTTCCGGCAACAAAACAAATCGTCATAATGCTATTTAAGAAAAGTGATGACATTTTTGTAAAAACCTCATGAGAGCTTGAGATAGTTCTTGATCTTTAATCACACTAAGCGCGCGTTGTTCTTGTGCTGTAAGAGGCTTAGGGATATAAGAAAATGGTACTGGAGTTTTGATTGTTTGTACACGATTAATTTTTTTGGTTGCGTATTTAAAACGTATGGTTGTGATATATGGTTTTTCAAGTTGTTGATTTATTTTTTGTTTTAAAAGTTCTGATAATAAATGGAGTTCTTGCATCCAACAAGAATCAGTAACAGCGAGCACAACGGTATCTTGGTATATTTTTTCAATAAAAACTTTTGAGGCAAGTGACCCGATAATAGTTGGCCAATTTTGCATGATATGACTTTTCCAGCTTTGCTCTGGATTTGATAGTTTTATAATTTCGCCAACAAAATCTTTAATGTGATTCATGATCAATACCCCTAACTTGGTCTTAGGCTGTAGTATATAAAAAAACAAAAAAAAGTTTATTCTTATTTTTATCGTAATGTAAATGTATGAGGTTTTAAAATGTTTAAAAAAGGTTTTTGGATAGTATTGTTGTGTGTGGTTGCGCTGTCTTTGGGTGTGATTTATAAATATATGCATAAAGCGCTGCCTTTTGTTCATGTGAAAATTGCTATGAGTGATGCTCAAGCTCGTAGTAAAGCGCTTGATATTGCACATAAAAACAATTGGGATATTGCAGGCTACCAATCGGTTGCATATTTTTATCAAGACTCGACGCTGCAAGCTTTTGTTGAATTAGAAGGTGGTGGTCGGCAAGCGTTTGTTGAGATGATGGAGCGTGGTTATTTTGCCCCATATTTATGGATTGTTCGTTTGTATAAACCAAACACCATCCAAGAATTTAAAGTTCGCTTTTTACCAGATGGTTCGTTGTATGAATTTGAGATTAAAATGCCTCATGATCAACCAGGTGCTGCGCTTGATCGTCAAGAAGCTGAAAAAATTGTACAAAAAGGCATTGAATCGTTTAATGTCGATATGTCTTCATACCAATCCATAGAGTATCATAAAAAAGTACAAACAAGTGGCAGAGTAGATCATGGTTTTGTATATGAACGTCAAGATATTAAGTTGGGTAAGGCTGTGTATCAGATAGCTTTTATGGTATGTGGTGACCAACTGACAAGCATTGATCATCGCGTTAAAATTCCTGATGAATTTAACAGACGATATGGACAGATGTATTCGACTAATTTTTTACTTGCAAAAGCTGCTCGCAATGTTGCTTTGTTGTTATATCTATTTATCATTGCGCTGTTTGCGTTGCTTTATTTTTATAAAGATTTGGCATATTTAAAAATTCGCCAACATGCAACATTGATATTGTTGTTTGGAGCAATAGTGGCACAAGCAATAGTGAATCAATGGCCTTTGATTTGGAGTGAATATGAAACTCATAGTTCACCTTTTATTTTTATCTTGCATTATTTGGGATCAAACTGTATTTCGTTATTTTGTTTTACTTCTTTTGTAGGCTTTATTTGCATTATTGCTGATGCATGTGATCGATTCAGCTTTCCGCGACATATTCAATTTTTAAAAACATGGGCACAAGGCGTTGGTGGCTCTTATGAAGTTTTATCATTAACGATGCTTGGTTATTTGCTTGCTATCGTAAAGATTGCGGTCTTTGTGGGGTATTATATTTTAGTGCAATCATGGGGCTGGTGGATCCCGATGAGTACTTTGATAGATCCGAATTTACTGTCCACATATATGCCGTGGCTTGAGCCAATTTCAGGAGCTTTTGGTGCAGGATTTTGGGAAGAGTTTGCATTGCGAGCATTGCCTCTTGCAGGGATCGTGGTTCTTACAAGAAATGTAAAATATAAATCATGGTGGTTTTGGGGCATGATGATTATGCAAGCACTTATTTTTGGAGCATTGCATGCAAATTATCCACAACTTCCTGCGTACAATAGAATTGTTGAACTATTTTTACCAAGCATCTCATATGGTTTGTTGTACTACTTCTTCGGATTATATCCTTGTATTATCATGCATTTTTTTTATGACGCAATTTTAATGAGTATTCCGATCTGGATTTCTGATCTGTGGATACAGAAAATATTGTGCGTTGTTGGTATGTCAGTACCATTGCTTGTTGTTTTTTGGCGATGGTTGCAACAAGGGCGCCAGTTGGTTTCTGTTCCTGCTCGTGCATACAACCATGATGTACGTTATCAAGAGCCGCTGCAAGAACAAGATAGCCTACGACGTGTTCAGGGGGATTTTGTTTCTCAGAAAGTTATATTTTTGTTTGCAGCAATTATGTTGCTTGGTGCAGCCTGTTGGTACAATGTTTCTACGATTCAATATGTTGATCCAGCTGTAACAGTTTCAGCGCAGCAAGCAATTGCGCAAGCAACCAAAGTGGTACAGCAGTATGGGTTATCTGAAGATGTAGCTTGGACGTGTGCAACAGAGTTACAATATAAAGATTTGGAAGGTTGTAATTTTATTTGGCAAACATGTGGTTCTCAGATGTATCAGAAATTGATGGGAACATACATTCATCCTGTGTATTGGAATATTTCATGGAAAATGTTTGAAGGATCAGTTGAACAACGTGCACAGCAGTATAACATTATCGTTTCTCCGGTGCAGGATGGCTCTGTGTTAGGTATGCGACATATATTTCCAGAGCAACTGGCAGGTGCTGATATGTCTGAAGCGCAAGCTCTTGAAAAAGCGTATGCATCTGTTTATCAATGGTACAATCTTGATGAGCATCAATTGTCGGTAGCTTTAGTGGAAAGTAAGAAGCATGAACATCGGCGCGATTGGATGATTGAATTTCAACATCAGGATCCATCGATTAGTTCTATTGGATTAGGTCAATTACGTATTTTGGTTAAGCTTGCAGGTGACCAGTTATCAGAAATTCAACGTTTTGTACACACACCGCAACAGTGGCAACGTCAAGATCAAAGCAGAACGCAAAAAGAATCTATGATCAAGTATAGTTTGTTTGCTTTCATGGTTTTGTGGATAGTTTTTGCTGTGTTATTGGGCATACGTCGTTATGGGTTACATATGAACATCATAAGCCCGATATTGTTTATAGCTTTTTGGTTTGTGGTGATTCGGTGTATTAATTTGTGCAACAGTTGGCCTATTTTATTGCAGGTGCTCAACACTGTTGAACCGCGTATGCATCAATTGACTTCTATTATCTCGTCTCAGGTTATGTATTATGTTGCGCTGTGTAGTGCGCAAGCAGCTGTGTTGGTGCTTTGTGTTTTGCTTGGTAAGAAAGCAGCAGATAAAACATCTTGGTGGATGCTGATGTTGTGCATGATCAGCGGTGTTGCTGTAGCGTATTGCGGACTGTTTTTTGATTGTCATCAGATCTATATGAGTTCATATCAACCGATGTATGACTATGTTAATTTTAGCATTCCTGCGCTGGCAATGTTGGTATTATATTTTCTGACAGAGTGGATAAAACTTTGTATGGCTATGGCATCGCTTTCGATTGTTGCCAGCTATGCACGCAAGAAATATTCTTTGTGGGTCGTGTATCTTTTATTTATTTGTGCGGGCATAGCGCTGTCAAATACGATGGCTGTGCAGGGTATTGCATGGTGGTTGCTGAGCGGTGTAACGCTTGGTACTTTGTGGTACGGGCTGTATGTATGGGTTATTCAAGAAAACATAGATGCGGTTTTTCTGATTACGTATGGAATGATCGTGGGAAGCATGATACCGTCAGTTCTGTATCAA
>JAGOTL010000013.1 GCA_018061805.1 Candidatus Babeliales bacterium | reverse complement strand
CACAACAGTACCACCCTTTTGCACCACTTGGGCAAACAGCTTAGTATTAGTTGCCGGATAAACGTAACATAACCCAGATCCTACAACCACGACCGTCTTGCCACCTTGATCTAAGGCCAACTGATGCGCAAACGTATCTGCACCTGCAGCACCACCACTGACAACGACAAAGCCTTGCGCAATCAAAGGACTCACCAACTCATTGAGCACATCTTTGGTATAACTATGTGCGTTTCGAGCTCCAACGCATGCAAGCATTTTAGGCGATTTTAAAACTGATGGATCACCCTGCACATATAAAATTGGCGGCGGTATATGAATCTGTTTCAACAAATCTGGATACTCAAAATCCCAATGCGTAATCACAACAGCTTTATATCGCTCTACCAAAGCAAGCTCTTTGATCAACATACGGTGATCTGCCAAACCTTGAACCAGAAGCACTGCCTTTGCTTGCGGTATTTGCATGTTCATAAAATCTGAAACCGTATATTTATATAGAACATCGAGCTGATCGTACCCTATATGATCAACTATACCGTGAACCATAGATGGTCCAACATGTTCAATAAGTGAAAGATGCACAACGACCTGTTGTCCCATAAAAACCCTCTAAAGAAAAAAGGAACATGCGTACATGTTCCTTTTTTTATGTTCAAATACTTAATGTAGATTATTCTTCAAATGTTTCATTCATATCTGGAGCATTGTCGCCACCAGCATCTAATTCATCTGACATAACAGCATCAAAGGCTACAATTGATGACAATTCTTGTTTGTCATCCAATCTAAT
The DNA here is from genome assembly GCA_018061805.1 of Candidatus Babeliales bacterium. Taxonomy (GTDB): domain Bacteria; phylum Babelota; class Babeliae; order Babelales; family Chromulinivoraceae; genus JACPFN01. The sequence continues at coordinate 18,712 of JAGOTL010000013.1, read as the reverse complement.
AAGTCGGACACCTTGTGCCTGACGACCCATAGTGCGAACCTCTTTTGGTGATATGCGAATAATCTTACCTGCTTTATCAATTAATAAAATCTCAGAATTATCGCCCACTTGAACCAAGCCAATCACTTCACCATTACGATCACCGGTTGGTATAGTTCTCACACCAACACCACCACGATGCGCAACTCGGAAATCTTCGATCTTAGTTCGTTTGCCATAACCACGAGATGTTGCAAACAATAAATCTTGTTCGTCTGATAGAATTTCCATTCCAACAACTTCATCACCTGGACGAATTCGAATGCCTCGAACCCCTGCAGCTTGACGACCCATTGAACGAACTTCTGTAGCCATAAATCGAATACCTTGACCCAATTTTGTTGCAATAACAATTGAGTTGTTTTCAGTACACACTTTACAAAATACTAACTGGTCACCCGCATTGAGATTCAATGCGCGAATACCGGTACAACGAATTTTAATAAAGTTTTGACCAAGTGTACGTTTCACGCTTCCGTCTTTAGTTACCATCACGATATATTTATCGGCAATGCCAGCTGAATCGAGTAACTTCACAACGAATTCGCCTTCTTGCAATGGTAACAAGTTAACAAGTGCGCGACCTTTTGCGATACGTGAACCTTCAGGAATTTCATACACTTTCATACAATACACACGACCAAAGTTACTAAAGAATAGTAAGTCGCCATGCGTTGTGGTTACAAATAAATCTTGTACGATATCTTCAGAATCATCTAAAGATGCCATACCCATTTTACCTCTGCCACCACGGTGTTGTACTTCATATGTTTTAAGCGTTACGCGTTTAATGTAACCCTTACGAGTTAATGTCACCACCACGTCTTCTTCAGGAACTAAATCAAGATCTGATAAGACATTGATAGGACCTTCGATACGTGAACGACGCTTGTCAGAATATTCTGATCGAATATCTTGCAACTCTCTTAATACTTCTTTATCAAGAACTGATGAATCTTGTAAAATAATTTGAAGATGTGAAATAAAAGCTTTTAATTCTTTCATCTCTTCTTGCAATTTTGTACGTTCTAAACCTGTAAGTCTTTGTAGTCTCATTTCCAAAATAGCTTTTGCTTGTTCTGCAGAAAGCATATATTTTGCATTTAAACTAACCGCTGCATCATCAGCAGACTCAGACTTTTTAATCATTTCAATAATTTGATCAATGTTATCAAGCGCAATGAGCAACCCTGATAAAATATGTTCGCGAGCTTGCGCCTTTTTCAGATCATATTCTGTACGTTTAAATATTGTCGTACGACGATGAATTAAAAACTCATCAATCATTCGACGCAATGTAAAAATAGTAGGCTTGTTATCTAAAAGTGCCAACATTAAAATCGACACGGTTGTTTGAAGCGAAGTATATTTATACAACTGATTCAACGTCACACTTGGAATCTCGCCCTTTTTGAGCTCGATTACTAAGCGCATACCTTTTTTATCAGATTCATCACGGATGTTTGAAATACCTTCGATCACTTTATCTTTTACCAAATCAGCAGTACGAATAATCAATTCTGCTTTGTTAACCATGTATGGTAACTCAGTAATCACAAGTGACGTACCTTTTTTACCTTCTTCTTCGGCAACTACAGCACGCAGCGTTAAACTACCGCGTCCTGTTTGATACGCTTTTACAATCCCTGCACGACCACAAATGATACCACCTGTTGGAAAATCAGGCGCAGGAATATATTTAAATAATTCATCATCAGTAATATTTTTATTTTTCAAAACAGCCAAACAACCATCAACCACTTCACCTAAGTTGTGCGGTGGAATTGATGTTGCCATACCCACAGCGATACCTGATGTACCATTGACGAGTAGGTTTGGAAATTTTGTTGGAAGTAAAATTGGTTCTATGGTTGATTCATCAAAGTTTGGTACATAATCAACTGTATCTTTTCCAAGATCAGCAAGTAACTCTGAACAAACTTTTGTCATACGAACTTCAGTGTAACGCATAGCCGCTGCGTTATCACCATCTACAGAACCCCAGTTTCCTTGTCCATCTAGCAATGGATAACGTTTTGCAAAATCTTGCACCATACCCACCATGGTATTGTACACAGCTTGATCACCGTGCGGATGAAAACGACCAAGCACTTCACCCACTACACGAACAGATTTGTGGTATGGTTTATTGTGAAAAAAACCAAGCGTATACATCGTGTACACAATACGACGATGTACCGGTTTTAATCCATCACGAACATCGGGAATAGCTCGTGATACCACAACAGACATTGCATAATCAAGAAACGAGGCTTTTAACTCGTCTTCGATTAACACCGAATGAATCAAACCTTTAGTTGATTCTGGATTTTGATTGGTATCAGAGCTCATTGAGATCCTTCTTAAAAAAGCACCATAGTTTTGAAACAATCTACTATGGACACAGAAATTTTGTCAATTTATAATCACTGTCAATATACCTATCAAAGATACCTCAAATAGGTAAAAATAACAAGTTAAACAGGCCACACAAAAAGAAAAACAAGGCTTGTTTTTCAAGCCTTGTTTTTCTTTTTATAAATAAATCAGCAACATGCTCACACCGTTATACTATGTTGCATAATATAATTATTGTTTTGCTTTTTTAACTTGAGGCACTACAGCCGACGCTGCTGACTTAAGATCTTGCCACAATGACACAACATCTTGCTTTAACTGCATAGTCAAAGATACTGGTTGCACATTAGGATCAAGCTTTAATGACGCGCACACAGGCAAATGATCTGATCCGTTGCTCCATGATTTTGAAAGCGCACTCGTTTGAAAACCAGCTATTTTTGGCATCGTTGGTGCTGGTGCCCAATCAAATATTTGATCCAAACCATGAACCGAAAACAAAGAAAAAGCGCTTTCTTCTGGTATAGCACGTCCGGCTTTAAATGCATAGTTATACAAAATGCAATCAGTTGCTCCAAACTTACCCAATATATCATTTGTCGTATACCTACCATGATTATGAATCTTAAGTCCGTATGATCGTTTACAATCTGAAGCTACTTCTGCGTACAACGTATTAAAGTCGCCAGCTATAATTAACGGTACCCCTGAACCACCAAGCGCTTGTGCAGTTGTTTGAATAACGTTCAACACTTCACGCAGCTGATCTATTCCCTGATTTTTATCGCCTTGACCTTTGACAACGACAGGCTTTGAAATATGAACAGAACAAACAGCTATCGCCTGCGAACCATCATCAAAGAGTCCACACGCTACCGCACCACCATGAAGCAATTGCATATCAAGATCAGCAAATTTTTTATATTTCTTTGAATTATAGGCTAACAAAACTCCACCATTAGGACCTTTTTGAGCATATGCCGCAACAGCATAATCAGGTGCTAACATATTTCCAACATCTATCACTTGCGCAGATCTAATTTCTTGTAAACATAAAAAATCACACTGCCCAAAAAAACCTGGATTAGCAAGTTGTCGTATATTGTCTTTAAATCTTTGTTCTTGTTGCGCTGGAGTCAAATGAGGAAAAACCTCTTTGGCATCCATCACCTTATCACCAAGCACGTTCCATGTAAGCACTTTAATTTCAGGTGTTTTTACACCTGCCGCTGATGCTGCAAATAGTTGCACACACCAAAGCATAGATGCCAGTAACAACATTTTGGTTTTCATACAATTTCTCCCCTATAAAAAACCTTTATGACACTTAAAACGCTTAATCTTGAAGGGTTGTTTTAAATAAACAGTATTGTTTACCCAGAACAATCCTTCATCTATTTCAAATCAATTAACGTCGACGAGCTTTCAATCGATCTACTTCTTTGAGCAAGCGCAACAATTTCTCAACATCACGCGCACGCAATGATTGACGAGCTTGAGGTTGGAATGATACTGGTGACATTGAACGTCTTGGAGACGGCGCACGCCCTAAAGATGGATCAACATGTCTTACAGGACCCATAAATGGCATCCTTGCACCAGATGGACGTTCTTGTTGTTGTAACTGTTGTGCCAACTCAAAATCTTTTTGCTCTTGTAAGCGCTTTGCTTGACCTGGTGTCATCGCTGCTGGAGGTGGCGTTGGTCTTTGAGCTTGGTCAGGTCTACCAAATAAATCTTCTTCTATGATTTCTATATCTTGTAAAACATCACCAACGTCTTGTCGTACTATTTTTGCAGTACTCGTAGGCTGACGTTTTGCTTGCGCAAGCCGAGCTTGTAATTCTGCCTCTCTTGCTTTCAATTGGTCAATGTCTTTTGCTAACTGCTGACCTTCTTGATCTTTCTGGGCTAAAGCTTTTTGCATTGCACCAAATGTGCTAAACTCTGCATACACCGGCAAATGATCTGACCGATTAGTCCATTTTTTACCAGTTGTATTAAAATAAACCAAGCTGAAAATATCCCTTTTTGTACTATCTAAAATATGTTCCAGAGCTGTTGGAACCCTAACATCTCTATAATCCCCCGAACCAACATAGCTTTTACTCATATCAATACTCAATTTTTGATACAACATATGATCTATGCTAGCAAACAAAGGCTCTTTTGGTTTAACGACCGTAAATGAACTATGTTCAAACATACGAATACCTTCCCACATAGGAACGATATCCTTCATCATTTCTTCGTAATATGTATTAAAATCACCGGCTATAATAAACGGCAACTCGCCAAGATTTTGATTATTTGTTCTACACAAATCTTGCAATGCTCGAATTAAATTATCGTACTGCGCTAAACCATCTGCTGAACCAGACCTATTATTCGGCCTTGAAAAATGTACAGAAACTACTAAAATTTTTTGACTGGGTACATTGTTAGATTGAAATAAACCTATTGCGCACTTACCTTTATGTTGCTGATCAAGCGTAGGTATATATAAATTCTTAGAATCTATCTGTTTATACTTTAGATTATTATAATACAACGCCGAACCCTCAGCATTCGCCGCAAGCTCCATATTAATATGACTAAAAGCAAAGCCTTTTCTATCTAAATCTTGAATAATAATTTGAGGCATTTCTTGCAAACAAATAAAATCTAACGATTTTTGATAACAATCAACTATAGTTACCATATTGCGATAAATTCTCTCTTGTTGTACCGTCAAATTTCCTACATAAAACTCTTGTACATCTCGGGCCTTATCGCCAAGCACATTCCAACTCAAAACCTTAATGCTCTCAGGTTGACCTACTCCAGCTGCGGATGCAGCATTTAGTCCGTGCATATACCCGATTGCCAAAACCAGCAACAATAGTTTTTGCTTCATACGACCCCTTGTGTTTTAAGAAATACATTGCAACCCTTATGACCCAACCTATACAGACATACCAAAAGTAATCATAAAAACTCAACCGATGAAGCATTTTGCGCTATTTTTCTTGCATGCTTTAATCTTTTAAGAACAACCATATCGTCTTTAAAAAAAAGATTGAGATGTAAAGCACCATGAAAATGATTTACATCTCAATCTTAATGATATTCTAATATTGCTTAAAAACTACGCAGCACCTATCTTCTACCACGCTTTAAACGATCAACTTCTTTGAGTAAGCGTAACAATTTCTCAACATCAAGTGCATGCAATGGTTGACGAGCTTGAGGCTGGAATGATACTGGCATTGAACGTCTTGGAGACGGCGCATGTTCTGCATATGGATCATGATGCGATGAAGTAGAAACTTGCTGCAGGATACCAGGTCGCACTTCTTCCAATCCAGTATACTCTCTACGTGCTCGTCCAAACTCAGCTGCTCGAGTAGTTGCCTGCGGCGGTATCGATCTTAATGATTCTTGAATTGCTCTTTCTTCTGCTGCCTTTTCTAACTCAATTAACTCGCGAGTCGTTTGTCCCGTTCTTTGCGCTACATCCTCAAGCGTGACCCGAGCTCCCGCTGGCGCTTTTGATGGCAAACGTGACGAATCAAAAAACTCACTTTCTAAAGCACGACCAAATTTTCTAACATCTCGCTCAACATCGCGCGCACCTTGTCTAAAATCTTTTCCTACAGCTTGTTCCCAGCTTCTAGATGCTTGTATTTGTGGCAACGCAAACTCCAAATACATAGGTTGATAATAAGATCCAACACCAATAGTCCGTGAACCCCAATCTTGAAAATTGTCTTGCAAAACATTCAAACCAAAATAAAAAGCATAATCATTATAACGACATTCTACATCGGACTTATTTGCCTCACGTAAATAACAAAACGAATATTGGTTTTGAAGATTTTTTGGAAATTCAAATTTTCTTTCATTGTCAGGCATTTTTAAATAATCATCATATAAACTGTGAACAGCTTGCTGACAAAATGGATTTAACACATTAAAACTACCTACTACAAGAGTAGGAACGTCGTCCAAAAAAGAGTACAAAATATTCTTCAATAAATCACGCTTATTACTTGCTGGTACTTTCAAAGCTGTATCAAAGTCCATAGCAATATTCCCAACACAAAATTGTTGTCTTGTCTTTAGATTTGTAAAGAAATCAAAAAATCCTATTCGAGCAATATTTTCTTGTGATAAATTCATCACAGGACCATTTTCCCGTTGATATTTATTGCTATTATAACACATACAAACAGCTATACTCGCACGCTCCATAACAACATAAATGCATTTATATTGTTCATATTTATGCTGATCTATTACTTCTTGTACAAGCGAAGGGCTTACTTGCTGGAAACAAATAAAATCTATATCACGTCGACATCCCAATGTCAAAGCATAACCCACGTTAAACTTTACACGTTCTGCGTAGAATTCTTTCAATTGTGGAACTGTGTTTTTTTGTCTAATTTTATACACATCTCTATCAATAAAATACCTCGGCATTTCCGTACCCATTACATTCCAGCTTAACACTTTAATCTTCTCAGGTTGGCCTACTCCAGCTGCAGATGCAGCACTGACTGTCTGCACATACCCGATTGCCAAAACCAGCAACAATAGTTTTTGCTTCATACGACCCCTTATGTTTTAAAACATACATTAATATCTTTATGACCCAACCTATACAGACATACCAAAAGTAATCATAAAAACTCAACCGATGAAGCATTTTGCGCTATTTTTCTTGCATGCTTTAATCTTTTAAGAACAACCATATCGTCTTTAAAAAAAAGATTGAGATGTAAAGCACCATGAACACACTTTACATCTCAATCTTAATGATATTCTAATATTGCTTAAAAACTACGCAGCACCTATCTTCTACCACGCTTTAAACGATCTACCTCTTTGAGTAAACGTAACAATTTCTCAACATCACGCGCATGCAATAGTTGACGAGCTTGAGGCTGGAATGATACTGGCATTGAACGTCTTGGAGACGGCGCACGTTGCGCATATGGATCACGATGCGATGAAGTAGGAACTTGCTGCAGGATACCAGGTCGCACTTCTTCCAATCCAGTATACTCTCTACGTGCTCGTCCATATTCAGCTGCTGGAGTAGTTGCCTGTGGCGGTCTTGACATTGATGCTGTGCTCATAGATCGACCTGATTGTTCAGCTTCGAACTGTTGTAACTGTTGAGCATAATAGGCTTGCTGAGCTTGCTGTTGCTCCGCAATAAGCTTTGCTGCTTTTGTTTGTTGCTCCTGCCAATCTCCTCTTGCACCTTGTTTTGGTTGCGGCACATCTTTCGATTGACGAGAACCTAATAAATCAAATGCCATTTCAGTATCCGATTTTTTAGACCTTATCTCAGCAAGCGCTTCTTTATAAGTTGTACCAATCCGTGCAACATCTTGCTCAACATCACGCAGATCTCGTCGTAAAGTTTGCTCCAAACCTCGCGATGCTTGTTGCCCCACTACAGATTCTGACAACGCAAACTCTAAATACATTGGTTTATAATAAGATCCCATAAAGGGTGTGTTCCAATCTTCTTCAAACCCGCCCCGCACAAAAATCAACCCAGAATAAAATGCATAATCATTATAGCGGTAGTCTTTATCGGATTTGCCTTGCTCATTTAACCAATAAAAAGACGGTTGTCTCTCAAGAATCTTTGGGAACTCAAACATCCTTGATTTTTGAGGCATTTTTACATAATCATCATATAAACTATGACGACCTGACTCACCAAATGGATTTAACACATTAAAACTGCCTACTATAATAGTAGGCTTATTCGCTACAGAAATGCTCAAAGTTTCCATCAAAAAACCGTATGGACCAAACGATCGCATAGACTGATCAGCTGCCTTAGTAACAGCTTGCTCAAAATCCATAGAGACATTGCCAACAAAACATTGTTGCTGTGTTTGTAGATTCGTAAATAAATCAACAATTTGTGTTCGGTAATTTTTTCCTTGAGAGAGGCTAAGCCCAGACGTATGTCTATATTTCTTTGTATTATAACAAGTACAAACAGCGAATTGACCATCCTGATCATCAGCAACAACTTCGTAATAAAGATTTCTTACTTGCCCTATAACACGTCGTATAACAGACGAACGTACTTGCTGAAAACAAATAAAATCTATACCACGCTCCTGTGCAATACGCAAAGCATAATCTATATTATTTTCTACACGCTGATTATCATTTGAAATATCAGTTTTAACACCAATTTTAGTTACATCTCTATTTACATAATACTTAGATGTATCGGTTTTAATCCCCATTACGTTCCAACTCAAAACTTTAATCTTCTCAGATTGACCTACTCCTGCAGCAGATGCAGCACTGACTGTCTGCATATACCCGATTGCCAAAACCAGCAACAATAATTTTTGCTTCATACGACCCCTTGTGTTTTAAGACATACATTGAAATTTTTATGACCCAACCTATACAGACATACCAAAAGTAATCATAAAAACTCAACCGATGAAGCATTTTGCGCTATTTTATTATGGATGATTTGATTTTCTTAATGATTTAATAAGTGAATGATCTTGATCATCACCAGAAAGTCTCCAGAAAAATATCCCTTTAAGCTTTTTAAACTTTGCATAATCAACTTTATATTTAATCGATTCATGATTGTCATAACTTACAAAAACACCATCATCAGGGCAATATGCATACGGAGCTTTAGACACTTCATGCCACTTGGTATGACATTGATCATTATCCAAATACTGCTTTTTGATATGCTTATACAACAACGGTCGTGTTTTTTCTGTTTTACTAAAAGACGCACCTATTTTTGGTTTTGTTTTATCGTACACTTGACCATACAGCGGAATCCCGAGTACTAATTTTGTAGGTGAAATACCCTCGTTCATAAATGTATTGAGTGATCCATCAATACTCAGCGATGAATGCGCATTACAAATAGGAGCATTCATGCTCACACTCGGTCCCTTTGGACCACCATAATCATACGTCATCACATGAAACCAATTCACTAAAGGCGCTATTTTAGGTAACTGCATAGCTGCAATAATTTTAGGATGAACTTGTACAGCGCTTGTCAGTAAATATTTTTTTGTTTTTTTCTGCGCCTGTTTTTGAACTTGCTCTTTTTTGCGCAACTGACGCGACAGCATTTTTATAAAAAGATGGTACACATCAACATCTTTCTGATCGATAGTACTTGATGACCATTCAATATCAATATCAAGACCATCAAACAATCCTGCATATCGAAACGTTTGTTCTTCAAATAAATTAGTTTCAGGATTCAAATAAACAGACTGACAATAATCAAGCATATCAACCAAAGAGGTTACACATTCTTTCAATTTACCTTGTCGAGCTATTTCAAAAAATATTTTACTATGCGTACCACCTCCAAACGAAAGTAGCAATTTTAAATGTGGATTTTTATTCTTAAGCATACGAAGCTGCGCAAAGTTACCACCCAATTTATTTTTTTGTTCCAAATTCAAGCCAACATCTACCTTAGGATCCATCAACTCACAACGACCTGTTTCTAAGCTGGGCACCACAAACGCATACAATAAATGTGTTAGATCAGACGCCACATCCTGCACATTGTTAACTTGATAATTTGTATAGGCATCCCAACCACCAAAATAAGCCGCTACCACATTACCTGGACGCACCTGCGCAAACGCATCTGGCACCGGTGATGGACACTGCGTAACTACTAACAATGAATGCGCTAGCAATAAGACAAGTAAAAAAAAACTAATAGTAATAACCGAAAACTTCATAACTCCCCCCACTTCCCTTGAACAAAATACAAATTTCTCACGTATCCCTTGCATACAAGAATAACAAGTACGACAATGCTTTATCAATACTAGATAAAAATTTTCCGATTCATATTTCAAATAGAAATAACCGAGTGAACACTCGACCATCTTGCACCGCTCATCAAATTTGCACGCAAGATAGATTTACAAAAACGATACAATCAGGTAATCTACCTACATGGAAAAAATAAATCTTCAAAAGTTCACCCCTGACAAAATCAGGAATTTTTCAATCATTGCTCATATCGACCATGGAAAATCAACATTGGCTGATCGTTTACTTGAAATTACAGGTACTCTTTCAACAAGAACTGGTCCGAATGAACAATTTTTAGACAAACTCCAAGTCGAAAAAGAACGCGGCATAACTGTCAAAGCTCAAACAGCTTCTATGTTTTACACCTACAAAGGTGAAACATATTTACTCAATTTGATCGATACACCTGGCCACGTAGACTTCAGCTATGAAGTTTCTCGTTCATTGTACGCATGCCAAGGAGCTTTGCTTTTGGTTGATGCTACTCAAGGGGTGCAAGCTCAAACTATGGCTAATTTTTACCTAGCATTTGAGCAAGATTTAACCATCTTGCCCGCCATTAACAAAATAGATTTACCAACTGCAAATATTGAACGAGTTAGCGCAGAACTCAATAAACTGTTTGATTTTCGTCAAGAAGATATTCTTTTGTGTTCTGGAAAATCGGGTATTGGTATCACGCAGCTGCTTGATGCCGTTGTTGAACGTATTCCAGCTCCAGTTTCAGACCTACAGCAACCTCTTAAAGCATTACTATTTGACTCTTGGTACGATGAATATCGTGGCGTTGTCTGCTTAGTCGCTTTAAAAGATGGAATGCTTAAAAAAGGTGATCATATTTACTTACATCAAAGTAACTGTAAACATGAGATTTTAGAACTTGGAATCATGTATCCAGAACAAAAACCACTTGATGCTTTGTACGCAGGACAAGTAGGATACATCATCACCGGTATGAAAACGATCAAAGAAGCTCGTATTGGTGACACTATTTCGCATCCAAAAACAAATGTCACACCTTTCCCTGGTTTTAAACCAGCAAAGTCGATGGTTTTTGCCGGTATTTTTCCTGTTGATACATCTGAATTTGAAATTTTAGCTGATGCTATTGAAAAATTAACACTCAACGATGCCAGCGTGCACGTTGAAAAGAAAACCAGTGCCGCATTAGGTCTAGGGTTCCGTTGTGGATTTTTAGGTTTACTGCACATGGATGTTTTCAAACAACGACTTGAACAAGAATACAACTTGGATATTATTGCTACAGCTCCAAGCGTAATGTACTACATCGATTTAAAATATAACGGTGGACGCGTTGCGATTGAAAACCCTGCAGATTTTCCTGATCCTGTAAAAATTGAACAGATCGTAGAGCCAATGCTCAATGGTACCATCATTGTACCAAAACAATATCTTGGAAACGTGCTTTCACTCTGCCAAGAAAAACGTGGCATTCAAAAAGATTTATCGTACCTAGATGAAGATCGAGTGGTACTTTCATATGCACTTCCTTTAAACGAAGTGGCGACCGATTTTTATGACACTTTAAAATCTGTTTCTTCGGGCTATGCAAGCTTTGACTATGAAGTATCGGGTTATGAAGTATCAGATTTAGTCAAAATGGATATTTTGCTCAATGGAGAACCGGTAGATGCTCTTACGGTCATTGTGCACCGAAGCAAAGCTGAGCGTATTGGCCGTGAACTTGCAGAAAAACTTTCTAAAGTTATTCCTCGTCAATTGTTTGAAGTTGTTATTCAAGCTGCTATTGGATCCAAAGTCCTTGCACGTGAACGTGTAGCTGCTTTACGTAAAAACGTTACGGCAAAATGTTACGGCGGTGATATTACACGTAAGCGTAAGTTGCTTGAAAAACAAAAAGAAGGTAAAAAACGTATGAAACAAGTTGGATCTGTATCAGTACCACAAGAAGCGTTTTTAACTATCTTAAAAAGATAACATCTCACTTTTTTACAACTTTTATATATCAACTCTTCATCTTGTGAGTATCTATTTTGTACACTACATCATCAATCATCACTGTACACATGTATGCATCATGTATTGATTTTTTTCATCGACACGATACATTCATAAGAAATAAGGATTTATTTGTATGAAATTAGACACTGTTAACACAGATCAACCTATGAGTTCTGATCAACATCCCGTTTTTTCAGGAAACATTTATATTTTTAGCGCGTATGATGTTGGTTTTGATATCGATTTTAAAGCGATCAGGCATTTTAAAGAAATTCGCACAGAACCCGCTCACGTATCAAAATTTTTCAAACATTACCATACACCTATTGAAATTGAAATACCGCAACACCAAGAAGGTTCTCGTTGCATTAGCAGCAAACTCCATCACTTCGGAGCGATTTCGTTAACGTATAAAATTCCTTTCATGGAAACGTTGCCCGAGTTGAAAACAACTTTGGTAAAAATGGACGAAAAATATCAAAAACAAAGTGTGAATGATGCGTACAATATTTATAAAACCATTAAACCATGCATCATCAAACCAAATTTTTACCACATGAAATCAAGCTACGCTGTCGTACAACTCAACATTAATAAAAACATCACAGGACGACAGTTAAAAGATACGTATGGTCATGACATTGCAACGCTGCTACGCTTTGAAACAGAATCTTTGTCAGATTTCCAAAAAGAAATTATTATCGCTTCTTCTATTGGCTACTTCAAAAAAGATTTAATCATCATTGATACTCAAGCGGCATTTTTATATGACCCACAGTACAAAGAACTATTAGACTTTTTTGAATTCGGCAACATTCAACAGCTCGAACTTCATTATTTTGACAAACTTTTAGATAAACAACTTGCAACATTGTACGAACGAAAAACACAAACGCTTCCTATTTTATCCTACATGCCATTTATCGGTTCACGATACTTTGACCCTGTCGGAGATTTGAATAAACTCAAAGTTGATATTTCCGTTATCACGGAGCGCTTGGAAAGCAGTATCAAATTTGGTGGCGAATCATATTTTTCTGAGATTTATAATCTTATCATCAAACAACTTGACCTACGCAGCTGGCAAAAATCGATTGATAAAAAATTAAATATCTTAAAAGAAATACGTTACGTCTATCAAAACAAAGTTGACTCAAATCGAGAAGATTTAATTTCAATTTTAATTACCACACTTATTATGATTGAAGTTTTTGTAGCGTTAATGAAATAGGTTGTTTTGTAAAATTACAAAACAGTAAAAATTATTTTTTGATTTCGAGTCCGACTGATTGTTTTTAATTTAATCTTTTGAGGACCCTTCAGGCCCCTTCATTTGCCAAAAACAAATGAAGGGCAGGCGTGTTTTTTAAATGCTATTTTATATTTTGCGCCGATGGCGCTGAATATATATATTCCTTTTCAGCTAGCAGGTTACTTGTCCTGCATTTATTTTAGATAAATGAAGGATGACTCGCCTTGTATTTTTCATGAAGAAAAATACTTAACGGCTGCATCACAACGGATAGCTGGGCCGGCAAGTTTTTTATTTAAAAAAACAAAGCAATTTTTTTGTTGTGTCATAGCCAGTGACGGACAGGCGTTTTTCTTAAGTCTGTTTTTAACTTGGCACCTTTGGTGCAAAAGGACATTACAAACTATTTATAAAATAGATTCGACCAGCTATCCGTTACGATTTACGTATGAAATATTTTTTTGGTAGGAAAAAATATTTAGTAAATTGTATGAGATAGCCTTAGAGGATATCTAAGGATACCTCCTTAGATGCCCGTTTTTTAAGTGGTGGCAAAACCACTTAAAGGCCAAGACCCTGGCCTGAAGGGTCCTGATAACTTTAAAAAATATTAATCAGTCGGACGCGAAACTAAAAATATTTTGATATCCCTTCATTTACCTAAAATGAAGGACAGGCAAAAGAAATAAATTTTTATACTTTTGTAATTAGACAAAAGAAAATACTACTTTGTTATTACAAAGCTACAGATACTTTTGCTGGACGTAAAACTTTATCTTTGAGCATAAATCCTTTAGAAAGAACTTGTACCACTTGACCTGATGTATGATCAGTCGATGGTACTTGCATAATTCCTTCATGATATTCTGGATTAAATTCAGCTGTATCTTTCATAGCAACGACATCATGTTTTGCAAGTAATTTAAGCAAACTTTGATGCATCATTTCAATACCAACTTTATCACCTGTTTGTTGCGCAAGTGCCATTTCGCAAGTATCCACAAAAGAAAGCAAATCAAATAACAATGATTCTTTTGCTATTTCTGCCCAACGAGCTTGTTCGCGTTCTGTACGTTTTTTAAAATTTTCAAAATCAGCAGAGATACGTTTACACTGATCTTTCCATAATGATAATTCAGCTAAACAATTATCAGTTGAATTCTGTGATTCTGATGATTCAACAGTTGTTGTTTCTTGATTATCTGAAGATGGTGACTGATGTGACGCATCAGAATTAAACTGAGTATTCATACAAAATCCTTTACATAGTACTGACATCTATTGTTTATAAAATAATAGTACCACAAAAAAAAGAGCTGAAAAAGTCCTTATTCTTTTTTTATGCTTACCCCCCATGATATACCTATACCAAAATAAGTACCTATAATTTTTAAAAAAGGGAAATGCCTATGCGTTATATCAATCGTTATCTCATAGTATTGCTATCTATCACGTCGCTACACGCGTCACAACAACCTTATGAACATGAGCAAAGCGAGCAAGATGCAGCCAAGAAAGGACTGCTAGATGATGCGCTAAAAGCTGCTGTTCGCAAACTTATACCAACTGGACAACAACCAATATCAATCAAAGTACAAGAATCACCTGAGCTAGGATCTGACGAACGAGATTTTTTAACAGCTCGAAAAAAAATAACACAAAAAACATTAGCCGATAAATTCAAAATCACAAAACCTCTTAATATCGAAATCTGTTGTAGCGGTGGCGGTATGCGTGCAGCACTTGGTGCACTGGGCGTACTTCGCGCTGCTGATAAAACAGGCATACTAAGCGCAACTAATCGAGTAGCTGCAACATCTGGTTCTACATGGATGATAAGTTCAGTGTTTGCACTCAAAGCTAAATATCCTGAAAAATCAACACAAGAAGTTTTAAATATCATTCAAAAAGGCTTAGAAAAAAGATTACAAGATCCATCACAAATCAAAATTCCAGGTCAAAACAATGCATACTTACCACCACTACTACCATTCAACCTTACGGATGATTTTTGGTTAGGCTTGGCAACTCGATGGGGCTATAACCAACCATGCTCTTTAGTTGATATTTTTGGACCAGTCGTTGCAAATGCTATCATGAGTGATATGCAAGATCGTACACTTGATGCAACATGGTCTTCAGTAGCTTCATACGCAAAAACAGGCCAATTCCCTTTACCTATCTGTTCAACTATTTTTGAAACAGAACCAGGAACAGAAATATTTGCACACTGTGAAACAACCCCATTTGAATTTGGATGTCCTTTACTCGGGTATATTCCTACCAAAATTGTTGGTACACCTTTTGTCAACAAACAATCAGACACCAAACAACTCAAACCTGAATATCCTTTAGCATACTGGGATGGCGCACACGGATCAGCCTTTTCGGTACAAATTAGTACACTTGAACGCGTACTTCAACCAAAAGACGGTTCATTTTTAAGCTGCTGCTCTGATACATCTACCGTGATCGGTTCTGCTAAAGCAGCAGTGCTGAGCACACTCAATATTCAAGGAAGACTCGATGCACTGTTACAAAATATCCGCAATGAGCGACTTCCAGCTATGGTCATACCAAACTACAGACAAGATGTTGTACCTCACGACACTTTAAACTTGATGGATGCTGGTATTGATATCAACATTCCTGTTACTCATTTCTTTGATCGTAAAGAACGTAAATCAAACATCATCTTCATGTTTGAAGCAGCACATAAAAATCGCTCAAATCGTAGAAAACTATATGACTATGCACAAAAAGCTGGTGCTTTATGCCCTGAAGAGTGGGCAGGTTTACCAAACAGCAACGAACCAGAACAAGTAATAACCGTATACAACGATCCAAATGATGCTAACTACAACCCAAATATGGCAACCTTTATCTATCTGCCTATGGTTGATCCAAAAAACCCTCAATTTGATACCGATGCATTACCGTTCGATTCTATCAATTTCCGATATACTGCAGATCAAATCAAATATCTAACGGACTTAATGGAACAGAATTTTACCAGCAACATCAAAGCAATTACTCAAATCATGCAACAAGTCTCAGAAAAACATGCATAAGTAACTTTTGATCTCAAAGCGGGTGAACACTGATATCTCGTGCTCACCCGCTTTAATGCTCTTATAAAGACTTTCAATACAAATTCTGATATACTTATGTATCCTCATAATTTCTTGAAATTAAATTAATTTAAATACGGTATGAAATTTTTAAAACTATTAATAGCTTTTGCATTGGCGTGCAGCACGCTGTACAGCATGCAAACCCGTTTTTTTAATGCTGCGTACCTTGCTGATAACAAAGTACGTTTTCACGAAAAAAACCTAACTACATTGCAACTTGACGGTGTACACATTTGGTCATCTCAGGCATATGATACTCATAACTATAAAACATTTTTACTGTCATACGCTGGACCAGAAGCTTTACTTGCACGATTTGTAGATCCAACATTATCTGCAAAAGACAATACCGTCGTTTCATATAGTTATATCGACGGACATTTTGCAAGCAACTACTTAGTTGGTACATTTATCCAAAATATCGGATCACATTTTTTTATCCAACTATCATCTTCACTGATGTACGACAGCTTAAGCAAAGTAGTTTTTATTCCATGCAGTAAAAACGGACGCTTACTTTCGCAGCAAGAAATAGATCAAAATCCAGCACTTGAACCATATTTAGAAAAATTATATGCTTCGTTGTTCACCAATCCAACATGTCCACAACAGCATGCTCAATTTGTCGGACCTACGTACGGACTTATTGGTTACACGACAAGCTTTACCGATACTCAGTATATCGATTTTGTTGATTTTTCAATTGTCACCGGGTTTATAGCACCACGTGTTTGCTTATCAACAGATAGCTGTTTTTATCTTTTAGGGCATCAAGATCGGGTTAACTTTGGTATTCCTGTTCAGCTTAATGCTACAGTTGGTTTGTACGATTGGCTCAACATCGGAGCTTCAGGGACTGTGATTGGTTTTATAGAAAACGATCTATACATGCCTTTAAATACGACTAACAGTGACAATGCCGTCTTATTTAACCAAGTTGGCTTTTGTAATGTACACCATAAACCATTTTTTAGCTTGAATGCCTACATCGAAGGTGAATACTTTTTACCACGCTGGACATGGCTCATCGGACTGACCTACGCACAGCAATATAAAACATGCTATCAAGCTTATAATACAGAGCTCTTTCCAACAGAGACAATCAATAATCACCCAAATCAATTTCCTTGGCAAAGTACCTTTGTCACATTTTCATCCGAATTTGATTTAGCGCAACTGGATAAAAAATTAATGCCACGCTGTAAAGTAAGCTATATGCTCCCCGTGCATGGCACCAGTATTTTAAAAACAAATATGTTTGCTGGCCAAGTTGGATTTGAAATGAAATATGCTTTTTAACAAGCAACTCAATATTTTATTGCTCCGCTAAATACAACAGTTCTATCATTTCATCATCTACTACTTGTAAAGCTGCATCAATCCAAGCCAAAGGAACCGCATACGTTTCCCATCTATCACCTAACCAAACATCATACGCTTGGGCCTGTTGCAGATCTTGCTTAATACTACGTAATGCTTTTAATCTTTCTTGTATATCATAATCATCTGCTTCATCATCTGAAAGCCCTGCAGGGATAATAATATCCATGCCTAAAATATACCTATGTAATTCATCGATAAAACTATCTTCAGTTTCATAACCTGACACATGAGCAATAGGTGGTATATCATATCGTGAATATCGATGCCCATTCATACGATTTGGATAATTTTCAAACGGTAACACCAAGGTATTGCATGCTAATAAAACAAACAAAAAAACTTGATAAACTTTCATAGGTACCTCTCTGATTATACTATTTTTACGTTATTTTTTACCAAACAACTAGAATTCTGCTCGTTGCCGAACAAAAGGGCTGTTTAGCATCATACCATTTAATTGATTATGGAATCGCAATAAATTATCCATATCTTCCTGCGATAGGTATGGTAATTGTGAAAAAAGGATTAACTCAAATGTTTCTTTCTTTTTCAAAAAATCCTCAATACGTTGTAATTTTTCATCACCCTTTTGATCATCTAATTCCAATAAAGAAGGTATCATGTTTAACATAAACTGAGTTTTATCTGCAGCTGCTTGATATTTTTTTGGGTCTACACCAATCGCCTGTAACAAGGGATTAAAAGGATGTACCATATTAGC
>JAGOTL010000012.1 GCA_018061805.1 Candidatus Babeliales bacterium | reverse complement strand
ACTGCAACCTTTTTATTTTGCTCAATCTTACTCTTTTTAAACTACGTCAAGTCAGTGTAACACATGATCATAAAAACAAAACTTTTTCTACAGTTATTTGCTGATAATTTCAGATGGATTTACATCACGACTAAACCAATAACCATCACCATAACTTACCGTAAGCTGCGTATGCGCTGGTATGTTTTTTAAAGCTACATAACAGAGATAATAAACACCATCTACAACTACGGTAACACACTGTACATTTGGGTCACTATCATGATTAATAAATCGCAATTCATTACCCTTGTACTTACCATCAATAATCATTTTTTTATCATCTTTGGTTGGTACAATATATGACCAAGCATAATCAACATCTTCTGTAAAATTTTTATCATCAAAACGAGTAACGCGCAACGTACCTGCATATACCCCTATAAATTGGTCCTTTTTAATTGCCTTG
The DNA here is from genome assembly GCA_018061805.1 of Candidatus Babeliales bacterium. Taxonomy (GTDB): domain Bacteria; phylum Babelota; class Babeliae; order Babelales; family Chromulinivoraceae; genus JACPFN01. The sequence continues at coordinate 19,502 of JAGOTL010000012.1, read as the reverse complement.
TTTGCAAAAACACCATATCCAATTTTGTCCGAAATATAATGTAAATACATTGGCGCTAGAACACGCGTACGAACATCATGTGCATATTTTTTAGATAACGACATAATATTTTGGGCATTATTTTTATAATATTCTGTGACATATGGATTTTGCAGTGACTGAGAGTCTTCAATTTCCACATCATTAAAATAACTGCACCCTACAGCTTTAAACAGCTTTCTTTTTTGTGGCAACGCTTGATAATTTGTATTTGCAGAACCAATTGATTTAAAACTTAAAACAGCTTCAAGAGAAGATACACACAAAGCAATCAATACCAAAAAAATTCTTTTCATGACTACCTCTTTTTTTACAATAAACGATCAGTTATATTTCCTACTTTTAATGATATATCGCTTGGTATCGCCTTTTTATAACGCATACAATCCATGACGATATGCATTAATTCTACAATCAATAATGCATCTGATACTGTTGCACCACGCGACGCAAGCGCAGCTGTACCAACACGAATACCACCAGCTTGTAATGGTGGCAATGTATCAAATGGTATAGCATTACGATTCACATACATTCCAACAGATTCTAATGCCTGCTCTATTTCTTTGCCCGTACACCCAAGAGGTCGAACATCAATCACAAAAAGATGCGTCTGAGTACCACCCGAAATAACGGTATATCCTAATTTTATAAAAACATCTGCCATCGTACGCGCAAGCAGAAGAATTTGTTTTTGATACTCAATAAATTCAGGCAACATAGCCAAACCAGCGGCAACTCCTTTACCTGCTATTTCATGCATAAATGCACCACCCTGCGTGCCTGGCATTACTGCTCGATCTATTTTAGTTGCTAATTCCTTTTTGCACAAAATCACGCCACCTTTAGGACCACGAAATGTTTTATGAGTTGTCATGGTAACCACATCAGCATGCTCAATGGGAGATGGATGCAATCCAACCGCAACAAGTCCTGCTATGTGCGCAATATCAGCTAAAAAAAACGCTCCTACGCTACGTGCAATATGACCTATTTTTTCAAAATCTATAATTTGAGAATAAGAAGAAGTACCAGCTATAATCAATTTTGGTTTATGCTGAATTGCTAACTTTTCCAATTGATCATAATCAAGCAATTGAGTTTCAGGGCACACACCATATGACACAATGTTATACAATGCCCCTGACATATTGACTTTGTGTCCATGGGTTAAATGTCCACCATCAGACAATTTCATGCTTAAAATCGTATCTCCTGGCTGCAAAAGTGCATAATACACTGCAAAGTTTGCTTGAGAGCCGCTATGCGGCTGAACATTGACATGATCTGCTTTAAATATCTTTTTAAAACGATCAATCGTTTCTTGTTCAATGGCATCAATAAACTCACACCCAGCATAATACCGAGAACCGACATTACCCTCTACATACTTATTCATTAAAATAGAACCTACCACTTCACGCACTGACTCGGGCGTATAGTTTTCAGATGCGATTAATACGAGCCCTTTTTTTTGGCGCAATTTTTCTTCTTGTATAAAAAAATGTATACTATCTTGTATCATAATACCCTTATTGCTTGATACGTATCATATTAAAACAGTATCAATAAGACGCAATAATAAACAGAGATTTCTATGTATATTTTAATAATGCTTTTTGCATACAATATTTTTGCAGGACACACCTGCTTCAGTTCAGCTTCAGAGCAACAACCACTAGCAACAATTATCCATATAATATGTATTAACAAACAACAAACACAAAAACATCTTGATCTCACACTAAAGGCAGCTACAGAGCGTAGCGAAATCTATAGAACAATAGATTTACTGACATATGAACGAATCGCATTACGATATTTTACAACATCAAGCATACAGGCAATATCAGCTTGTTATACCGCACATCCAACACATCGTGAAGAACCTGATGCAACGACACCTATTGAACTCGATCCAAGATATGCCGCAATGTACTGGGAAGCTTTTGATCAAGCAGCCAAAGAAAATCAATCAAAGCGTCCTTCTAAAAAGCGTTAGATTGATCTTTTACAACGATTAAAACCGAGCCCATTTAGCTTTGTATACGGGTTTTACTTTAAGGCTTAAACGTTGTATACTTTATAGTAAGAAATATTGAAATAAAAAGTTCTTTGCAAGGAGTCTTCACTCGTGATCTCAACGACAGATTTTAAAAAAGGTAAAAAAATCCTTTTTAACAATGAACCATATATGGTTTTGGACTATGTATCAGTAAAACCTGGAAAAGGTGGAGCTTATATTCGAACAAAAATGAAAAATATGATCACTGGCCTTGTACACGAAGAAACCTTTAGATCTGGCGAAAAATTTGAAAGCCCTGATCTAGAAAACAAAGACATGCAATATTTGTATGAACAAGATGGCCTTTATAACTTCATGGACACTGAAAGCTATGAACAATTTGCTTTCAACAAAAGCCAACTTGAAGAAGCTATCGATTATCTAAAAGAACAAGAATCATACAGCATTATTTATTTCAATAACAGACCAATTTCAGTTACTCCTCCTATGTTTATGAATCTAACGGTAACACAAACACCCCCTGGTGTTCGTGGCAATACTGCTCAAGGTGGCGCAACAAAACCGGCTACGATGGAAACTGGGCTTGTTTTACAGGTTCCTTTGTTTGTTAATGAAGGCGATGTATTAAGAATTGATACAAGAACACATGAGTATATTGAACGGACTGAAAAATAATGGAAAACGATCTACAGCAACAATTAGCTGATTCTCCTATTCCTCAGCCTGAAAATGCTTGCCAAACACTTGATGAAGTTATACAATCTCGACGCAAATTTCGAGCATTATTATTTCATATTTTATATGCAGTCGATGCTTTTGATTATGAAGTTGCAGCTCGCGATGTGGCAGAAAAATTAAACAGTGAATATGAAACTGATATCCCTTTGGATGGTGACATCACAAAAATTGTTGATGTTATTGCGCAAAAACGACAAGAACTTGATGCGACCTTAATTCCATTTTTAGAAAATTGGCGTTTTGAACGTATTGGTAAATGTACCTTACTCGTACTGCGATATGCTATCTGGGAAATTTTATATACACAAACGCCTCACAGTATCATCATTAATGAAGCTATCGAACTTGCAAAATGTTTTTCTGAAAAAGATGCGTACAAGTTTGTAAATGGTATTTTAGATAAAATATCAAACAAATATAAAACTCAATCAGAAGAAACTAAATCTGAATAAAAATTTGATCACATAAAAAAAGGTAGTTGAATAAACATCAACTACCTTTTTTTATTATTCCGAATCTGAACTTGAAAAATGTATTCTACGCCTTTTGCGAGCAACGCGTCCAGATACATGCTTATGAGGGCTAATCTGCAAACTCTGTATTTCACTGAGATCGTCTGCGTCATCCTGTTCATCTTCAATGATTTCAGAATGTGCACTCTGTTGTACGAATGTATCAATCACTTCAAGCGTTATTTTTTGATGTATAGGTACTATCCAGGGCAAAATAATTGTTTCTAACACGGAGAGCAATTCTGCTACATCATTGACATGACGATATGCCAGTTGCTCCGATAAAAATGAGTATCTATTATCTTCATCAAGCAAGATAAAGTGTTGCTTCAAAATGCTTTCTACAATTGATTTTGTTGGCAACGTTATTGGCTGCTCTATGTAAATATTATACAAGCACAAAGAAGTATCACTTGATGACACTATGTTTATCAACGTACAACAAAGCATTGTTACAAAAAAATGTAATTTCATGTATATAACTTAATTTATTTATTATTTTTTTCAGGTATAGATCTAACCTTTTTATCTGAAAAAAACTGCTTACACATATCATCTAAAACATCTTTTATTTGTAAACGTTCCCAATATGCATATGCTTTTATTTTTTCCAAATAATCTTGATTGATAATAAACGTAGCGCGAGTTAACTCTGAAGACAATCCTTGTTTTGCTGATGATATTTCTTCATCTTGTATCTTCATAGCGGTTGTGATTTTAGAATCAATATCCTGCGATATCCATTCAAGACCTTTTGGTATTGTACCTAATCTTTTTTTCATATAAGCCCTTTTTGTTTTTGTTGAGAAACAGTATCTACAAGCGGCAGTGTCATTTGACGAATTTCACGATTTAAAAATTCTTTAATAAACAAATCAAAATCATAACTACCACTACTACGAGGACTGTATTCAAAAATAGTTTGTCCAAAACTTGGTGCTTCTGCGATAGCAATATTTTCATGTATTTTTGTTGCAAACAATGTTTTATCGAAACGATCTTTTAAGCAACTTAAAACTTCGTTATGAATTTTACGCCGATTAAAGCGAGTACACAAAACGCTGCCAATTTTAAGCTTAGGGTTAATGTTTTTTTGCAACAACCCAACAGTTTCAAGCAACTGAGAAATACCTTGTAATGCAAAAAATTCTGGTTGTACTGGTATCATAACTTCATCTGCTGCAACAAGCGCATTAATAGTCATCAAACCTAAACTTGGCGGACAATCAATCAAAACATAATCATACACACCTGCAACATCTTGCAGCATTTGTTTCAATAATAATTGTTTGTTTGGCAATGCACGAACAGCTTGATCAAAGCCAGACAATGCTATAGTTGCTGGCACAATGTACAACGATGTATCTTTTTGTTTTGCTGCTATTGTACGCACTAAAACAGCATCTTTCAAATCACATTGTCCTGTCAAAACAGAAAACAAATCACAGACAACATCACCTTTTTGTCGAACATGTACACCAAAAGATGTTGTTGCATTCGCTTGTAAATCAGCATCAACAAGCAACACTTTTTTTAATGCACGCGCAAGCCCTGCTGCAACATTAACGGTTGTGGTTGTTTTTCCCACACCACCTTTTTGATTCATAACTGCAATAATTTTCATGAGATAACCCTTTTTTAAATTATTACCTACCATAGTGGTATCACGGTCACACTCGTAAATCAATATTTTTTAGAAAACACAACGTACACAAACATGCACCATTACCCTGTAAACAATGAATACTACGTACAATCAAAAATTAACGCTGACCGAGTAAACCATTATTAAGATAACAATATTCAACAGTCAGAACATAGATATGTCGCAAAAGCAGCAGGGTAACACAATCAATTATAGGCAATGTTAGACCAAACAAAATTTTTGCGTAGCCCAAACAACACCATACTGCAAACCACCCTTGCGACATTTCTTCAATGAGCGCAATTTTTTCTGCTTTTGGCACACTTTTATCTATTTGTCACAAGCGACTTGGCGATTTACCACAATGCACGACTATCTGAAATAACAGCTTTTAGGTGAAAATACGCATTAGTAAAATTCTGTATACAACAAAAAAAACAATAATACTCACAAAAGAGATCGTAGACATGTAATATTATTTGGAAAAAACAAGTTTTTTCTTATTATCATGTACACTTGGTCAGCATGGCTGCCTAAGTAACATATTAACCAGATCATGCTTTCATGGAATCTGCACAAAGTATTTTCGATTGATTTTTGAGTACTCTGTGTATACCAAGTAAACACACTCAACAGAGTCACAAGATAATACAGGTAAACAAATCTAAAAAAGAGTACCGTTGAAGGCCAAAAAAACAAGTGCTTCAAAAATTGGCTTTAATCAATTTTTTTAAGACATGGTTGATACAACCATACTCATAAAATATAAAATGGCACTGAACATAAATTTCAGTGCCATAATAACTATTCTAAAAATACGCCACGGCCTAGTTTATCTAAAAACCTATAGCAGACGTATTATCATAGAGTTTCTTTAGTCGCAGCAGCAACCAAAGAAAATGTTCAATTCACGAGCTGCGCTTACCGCAGAATCTGAACCGTGAGTTGCATTATGATCAATATTGCGACCATAAAGCTTACGAATAGTGCCTTCTGCAGCATTTGCAGGATTTGTAGCACCCATAAGTTCACGCCATGCCGCAATAGCATTTTCTTTTTGCAATTGCATAATAATGATAGGAGAAGCTGTCATATTTTGTACCATACCAGCAAAGAAAGGTTTTTCTGCGTGTTCTGCGTACAATTCTTGAGCTTGCTCTTCTGTCATTTCGATTTTTGCCATTTCTACAATGTCAAAACCAGCATCTTCGATCATTGAAATTATTTTGCCAGTTACTTTATCTGCAACTGCACCAGGCTTAATAATAGCAAATGTTTGTTCGATCATATTGTTATTCCTTATTAAAAATGCTGCCTGAGTTTTGATACTCAGGCAGTTTTAGTTTGCTTACTTTTTAGCCTTCTTTTTCTTCTCTTGACCAGATACTAACTCTTCTTGTTGACGAGCAGCATGCTTTTCAAGTTCGATTTGAAGCGCTGATTTCATTTTTGGAGCAGCATTACGTTCTGATGATTCTACTTCAACAGATTTTTGTGCTTTTTTCTTTGGTTTTTCAACTGGAGCTGCTTGTTCATCTTTCGATTCTTCAAGCTTCAAGCTTAAACCAATTTTGCGCTCTGCTGAGTTGATATTAACAACACGAAGTTCACGAGTTTGACCAACTTCAACTGGATTATCTTTTTGTTGATCCAATTCAGAGTTGTAAATCAAACCTTCTACTTTGTTTGATAATTTCACAAATGCACCATAGTTACCAATTTTTGTAATGGTACCTGTTACACGTGAACCAACTGGCATTTCTTTTTCAATTGTTTTCCAAGGATCTAACGCTAATTGTTTGATACCTAGAGCAACTTTTTTATGCTCTTCATCAATTGAAAGAATTACCGCTTCAACTTCTTGGCCTACTTTGTATAAGTCACTTGGGTGCGCAATGTGTTCAGTCCATGAAAGATCTGAAACGTGCACTAAGCCATCAACACCTGGAATGATTTGTACAAAAATACCGAAATCTGCAATGTTGGTAATTTTACCTTTTACACGATCATCTTTTTTGTATGTTTCAACAACAGTTGACCAAGGATCTTTAGTCAATTGTTTGATGCTTAAAGACATACGACGATTATCAATGTCAAGTGACACAACAAGCACTTCGATTTCTTCGCCAACTTTGAAACGATCTTTCAAATTATTGATACGATCAGTCCATGAAATTTCTGAGATGTGAACTAAACCTTCAACACCTTTTCTGATTTCAACAAACAAACCATAATCAGCGATACTTGCAACATGACCTTTGATGATTGATCCAACACGAATTTGTTTATCAATATCTTGCCATGGATTGTCACCAAGTTGTTTCATGCCTAAAGAAATCTTATTGTTTTCTTTATCAATTGAAAGAACTTTAACTGTGACATTTTCGCCAATTTTTACTAATTCGCTTGGGTGAGAAATACGACCCCATGTCATATCAGTGATATGCAACAAGCCGTCTACGCCACCAACATCAATGAACACACCGTAGTTGGTAATGTTTTTGACTGTACCCATGATAACTTGACCTGCGTCAATAGTATCAAGAATTTGTTTACGAGATTTATCACGACATTCTGACAAGTATTTTCTGCAAGAGATAATAACGTTGCCACGTTTTTTGTTTAATTTAACAATTTCAGCAACAATTTTTTTGCCAACAAAAGCATCAAAATCTGTTACGCGATATAAATCAACTTGAGAGCCAGGTAAGAATGCAGGAACGCCAATATCAACGCTCAAGCCACCTTTTACTTTATGAGTAACAACACCTTCAACAGGTTTGTTATCTTCAAACAACTTAGTAATGCGATCCCATGCACGAACAGTTTTTGCATTTTCGTACGATAGAACAACATCGCCACTAAAGTTTTCAAGTTCATCGATAATAACTTCGATATCTTGACCAATTTTTAAATCTTTGATTTCTTGTTCTGAGAATTCAAACAATGGAATGATGCCATTAGATTTATATTTAATATCAACTAATACGCCATCACCATCAACAGTCAGTACTTTACCAGTTACTAATTGACCGCCAGTGTACTTTGCACTTTCACCATCATACAAATCTTGCATCGCTTTTTTTTGCTCATCTGATAAAAAAGCATCGCTTTCTAAATCAACAAGCCAAGCTTTTGCAAATTGGGATGGTTTTATACGTTCTTTTGCCATAGATTATCTACCGCAGTTTTTAACTTCCTAAAAACTACAAAATGTTATTTGAAAAAAACAATATGTACCTCTTAAAAAATAGCATAAGAATGCTAATAATTCAAATTTTAAGCATTCTTTTTCAAGGACCTGTATTCCACAATAGCCTGCTGTAATGCAAGCACTGATAACATGCCACATTGCAATCTATTGATTCCAAGCTCCATATTGAGCAATTTTTCAACTGTTTTTTCATCAAAAGACAATATTTGCTCAAAATCCTTACCTGCTACATACTCAGTAAGCTTAGAAGCCATTGCTTTACTTAAAACACACCCTGATGCTTCAAAAAAAAGCTGCTTAATGCTTTCTTGGTCTACGTAGCCACATATTTGAACCACGTCACCACACGATGGATTATGGCGTACTGACCTTAAAGGACAATCCTGTTTTAATCCATAGTTTCGGGGGTTTCTGGCATGATCCATCAGATCGTGCTTATATATATTTTCTAATTGATTCATAGAAGGTAACACTTATTAAATTATTGCTTTTGTCACGCTAAATCCATTACTCTACCCAATAGAGAGGTTTCTTAGACAGTTCTTTGTCTAAATAATGGGGGGTCCAATGAAGAAACATAGTATATATTATATACTTTTTTGTATAAATTTCACACATTTCACATATTCTGCAGACAGTAACGAACTGTCGCAACGCCAAGACGCTGATACCATGCGAAGTTCGCTAAAAGAGAAGATTCTAAAGGCTCGTACAAGCATGCTAAGACCTTGCTCTGAAGCAGTCAGTCATAGCGATGAACGACGAGACTCTCAACAATCAAATAGCTCTATTTTGGCGCTTCCTATGTTTGAATCAGTACGAGTGAATAACGATTCTGATACCAGTCAAGCAGATAGTTCAACCTCAAACTCAGGAAAGTCATTCCCTTTTACCAAGGATGCAGATATGTCTTGCAATGAAGAGGCAGAAGCGCTATTTAATTTAAGCTCACATTCAGAATCAGACCATTGTAATCCACCAACGCCACAACAAAGATTAAGACGTGCTGCAAACCTAGCTCGGCATCGTCATTCTTTACGACCAACAACATCACCAGTATTTTCTAAACCAGCTCCCTTGATAAGTCTTTTAAGTAACGAACAGCATCCAGTAACTCGCGATGTTTATAGTGAAGCAACTCTAAGCAATGTAAGCCACACTCAAGAGTTTTCAGATAGTATCTTAGAAGATCTTCAAACGCCGGCCGCTACCGTAAACACAGTGCAATCTTCTGCACAATCATCTCGACAGCGTAGATTGTCAACCACGGTACTTACATCAACTTTATCTGCTACTGCTTTTGTAGCTGGTTGGCTAGGTCATAGCGCAATGCAACCAAAAAAACGTTTTATAACAGGTCTTGAAGTTATGGCTGCAACAGAAGGATTAAGCATGGCTGGAAAAGGTATTGCTGCAGCAGGCTGTTGTTTGGCAATTGCTGGGGCATATAGAATGATATCAAACACATTGCATGCTTCATGCAAAGAAAAAGCTGCTGCTATTAAACGCGAAGGTGAAGCAAATGTACAAGCAGCAAGACAAAAATTTAATGCAGAATGGCATGCTGATTTTACAAGTTACAAAGATGAACAAAGTAAACAACTCGTAGAAACGGGACGAAATCTACAACAAGCTCTTGAGCGTCACCGTGTTTATACACGCGAAACTATAGAACCCTTAGTTGATGCAGTAGAACAAGCAGCAGAAATACTAGAACACGTACAACTCACGCCACAACAAGCAAAGGTTTTTCAACGCACAGCTAGCAACATGATGCTTGCGGCGCGTAGCGCCCAACACGATATAGATCAAGAAAGAGCTCAATCGACAATCACTATTATACCACCGTATCAAGCTAAAGAAAAAACTGGTTGTTGTTGTTCTTCATAATAACCATACATACAATAACGTTATAAAAAAAAGGGCACTTTTAACAAGTGCCCTTTTTTACATCAAACTAAACTAGTATTTTGATGGTGATTTTTTGCATGACATGCAAGATTTTTTAGTCTTCTTGTCTTTTTTCATGCTCATATCTTTTTTGCTTTTTTTGTCAGATTTTTTGCTTTTTTTGTAGCTTTCTTTTTTCATCTTAGGTTTCTCTTCTTGTTGATTCTTAGAACATCCTGCAAATGTAAAAGCTGCACAAACAGCAAGCAAACTCATGAATTTTTTCATACTTTCCTCTTTTTTTTATAAGACTAATAAATAAACTATCTACTCAAACTGTAAAACAAAAAAATATTTTTTTGCAACAACTTATATTTTTTTTCTTTGATTTTTTGCTTGTGTATAAAAATATTTAGTAAAAATATTCTTATGCATCACTCAAAATTATAACCGTCCAACTCGTATCGTAATAAGCTTATTGCTTTGTACATATTTTTGAACAACAACTTTCATATCTTCAAGTTTTATAGCACGAACCTTTGCTATGCTTTGTTGAAAATAATCATCCGGCAAATTAAATTTTTTCAAAAAGCACAATGTATTAAGTATTGCTTCATTGTTTTCAAAACATTCTGCAAATCCATTAATAACCATTTCTTGTGCTTCTTTAAATTCATCTTCATGTACCGTTAAAATTGCTGTATCAAGACAATGACGTATAACACGCTCAGCTTCACCCAAACGATCCTTAGAAACGATGGTTCGAATATAAATCATGCCAGGCTGCTTTGAAGAATTTGCGACTAAAGATCCACCAACGGTATAAAATAATCCCGTTTGTTCTCGCAGTTCAAATAATCGAGAATTCATTCCCACAGCAAGCAACTGTTCAAAAACTAATAATGCATAATAATCAGGATGTAATCTATCAACAGAAAGGCCTGCAAATGCAAGAACAACTTGATCTCGCTGCTTAACCACATCAACAACACGCGGTTGTATTTCATGTAAAGCAGGGTACTCAATGTCACGCACAACATCGTTTCTCCATGATGAAAATAGTCTTTCAACATCGCGTTTAATATTGTTTTTATCAAATGTACCACTTATAAGAATATAAGCATCATGTGCCGACACTGTTTTTTTATACCAATCATAACACATATCACGCGTCAAATTTTGTAATGATTTCTCAGAACCAAGAGCCATATGTGCATACGGGTGATCTTGATATACTTCCTGTTCTGCAATTTGTCGAATACACTTACTTGGCGTATCCCAATATTGTACCAAAACAGTTTCTAATCTGTCACGTACGCGATCCAATGCTGATTGATCAAGGGTTGCATTTTCAAGCATATCGTGCAATAAAGATAAACCTTTTTGTATTTCAGAAGACAACATTGATAACTTAATAAAACCAGCGCCCGTGCTGATTGAAATTCCATACGATTCAGCTTCAGACATAAATGCAAGATCCGGATACGTTGAAGTTCCTTCTTTCATCAATGCTGCAACCATATTGCTCAAACCTAGTTTGTCCTTAGGATCATATTGCTCATCTGTTTTATAGCGTACTAAAATCTCAACCATATCAACATCGTCGTTTGGACAAATGACAACATTAAGACCATTTGATAAAACAAATGCATCACTATCAGGATTATATATATGCTCTAAGTTTTTTACTTCAATCGTTTGTGCGTAACGAGCACCTTCAACCATTGTTGCGCGTTCTTTATTTTGCAAAATCTGAGTATCAAGCGTATCAGATTGCTCTTGTAAATAATTTAAATAATTTTTGTCTTGCTCTTTAACGCTTAGAATCTGTCCTTGGTTGCACAACGTCGCTTTAAAATATGTTTGCAACAACGATTGAATATCCTGTTTAATGGTTGATGGATTATACGTACAATATTCAAAAGGATACATTTCATCTTTGTGGCAAATGAATGATTTTCCAACAGCAGATGCTTGCTTATGTGTATCTTCTAAAAGATGTTGGTAATCCACTTGTGCAAATTTCAACGCACGACGAAGCTCAATATCCGAAATTTCACCATACGCAAGTAATTCTATTTCACGTAAAATAATTTCTTTTATTGCTTCTATTTCCGATTCTTGTCTTGGTTTAAATTGTATAAAAAAAACACCTTTATCAAACAAATCATATGTCATGCAATTAATAGATGTTACAAAGCCTAGTTCATCTACTAATTTTCTGTATAAACGTGACCCTTTGCCATTTGCAAGCAATGTGCCAATAATGTCATACATAAAATCTTTTTTCTCACGAGCACCTGGTACTAAATATGCTAAAGCACAAAATGCTTGCTGCGTATTGCGATACAAAGTGACCGATTTAGCTTGTAAGTCTTCTGAGCAGAAAAACTGTTCATGTTCTACAGGCGCACCTTGTTCTATTGCGTCAAACTCAGCTTTAACTTGTTGCACCGTTTGTTCAATATCAACATCGCCTACGATAACCAAAGTTGCATTGTTTGGCACATAATATTTTTTATAAAACTTCAAAAAAGTTTCGCGTTGTAGATTCCATAAATCTTGCTTATAACCAATAATAGGGTAATGGTATGGATGTGATTCAAATAAATTAGTAATCATAGCTTCGTACAATGACCAATTATATTCATCCTTGTACATTTTTAATTCTTGTATAACTGCTTTCACTTCAGAATTCATGCGATCTTGTTCAAAAGTACAGTTGCGCATACAGTCTGCAAAAATAGGTAACACTTGATGCCAATTAGCAACAGGTACATCAAACACATACGCTGTATAATCAAAGGATGTAAAAGCATTCGCATATGCTGACAATTTTTGAGAAACAGCATTAATGTCAGATTCACTTAACTTGTCTTTAGTCCCTTTAAAAATCATATGCTCTAAGAAATGAGCCATACCTTTTTCGCCAGGTTTTTCATGTACTGATCCAACATTATACCATATTTGCACAGCTACCTTTGGGGCAGCTTTTTTTTGACAAATCAAAACAGTTAGTCCATTGGATAAAACTGTTTTAAAAACTCTATTTTGTGTCATAATTCCATTACTTTGTACAGTTTCAAACATCATTATTATTATCAGCATAGAGAAAATGATATTTTTTGCTATGCTACAGATATTATGATTTCTACTACACCTTTTTTCCATATACCAATTACCCATCTTATTATAGCTGCGGCTTTGAGCTGCATTGTAACAAGTTATGTATATCTTCACAAATATTATATCTGCGCAACAATCCTTATGTTGTGCGTCATTCTTTTTGGTATAATCAGACCCAATATTTCAAAAACTATTTTTACCTGTGTAAGTCTTTGCGCAATAGGTGCTACATATTTTGCAATTCAAAGATCATACCAACGGCATATGCGCGATAGCTGCTTTCTGAATATACCGGTGCACATGCAAGGTACAATTCAAAACATACAACACAACACACAAGATAAATTAGTATCAAACATAACAATCAGCTCGTCACGTATATTTAATTCAAAGTATCCAGCACTCACAACTCAAAAAAATATTTCCTTGCAAGTACCTTACCAAAAAGCAATACGATTTAAAGTTGGTCAACAAATACACGCCAAAAACGTCGTCTTACAGCAGCCCGACTATCAAACTGAATATGGTTTATACGCACTCAAAGAAAATATATGGGCAACCGGTTACGTAGCTACGCAACAATGCTACATCAAAAAACAAAACTTAAAATGGTATTATCGTTGGTTTAATTTCTTAACAGAATATTACACTTCGTATACAGCCTATTTATATAATCCTTTATTTTTAGGTTATAAAACAAAAAACAATAACGCCATTATGATACAACATCAATCTGCGTATTGGGGAATAGCTCACCATATGGCACGCTCAGGAATTCATATCATTACACTTCTTGGTCTTTGTATTTCTATATTTCATTATGCTCGCATCAGAACACGTTTTAAATTTATACTGTATGGATTATTAAGCCTTATCTATGCAAGTATTTCAGTTCCATCAATTTCATTTATTCGCGCATTGTGCATGATTATGATTCAAATGTTTACACGGTTTAACGGATATCAATATTCAGGATTGCATGCTTTTGCGCTTACGACATTAATGCTTGTTCTTTACAATCCATTCATTGTTTTATTTTTAGATTTTCAATTAAGCTTTGGAATCACAGCGGTTATTATATGGCTTTTTTATGTTAAATGGGCCAAAACAGTTGTTTTTCCACTCTCTCCTTTTCTACGATACTAAGCATAGCCAAAGGATACCCAACGGCCTTAAAAGGAGCTTAAATGAAGTTTAAAAAATTATTATTTCTTTTTATAAGTATCACGTATATTTCAATTAATTTACATGCTCGCGTAAATGAACATTTCATTACTCCTGAAGAACTAAATCAACTACTTGCCGAAGCACGACAAGAAGATCTTGGCATAGAGCTTAACGCTTTAGATCTTGAAGAGATACGCTCTATTAATCCAAAAACATCTTGGACTTTCATTGTCTTTATGGCTGCCGATAACGACTTGCATTATTTTGCTTGGAAAAACTTAAAACAAATGGAGCAGGTTGGCTCCAATGGAAACATTTCAATTGTTGTGCAATTAAACATGCCTGGCAGTAGCCCTACAAAACGTTACATTATAAAAAAAGGACGCCGAGTACTCGTGCAAGATCCAGAAAATCCAACATTAAAACTCAATAGCGGAACAACATCAACATTGGTGGGCGCGGTTGAATGGGCAGTAACACATTATCCTGCTGATAATTACGGCCTTATTTTATGGAACCATGGAACAGGTGCTATCGATCCATATATTGCACGAACCATAAATCCATGCGATCTATTCTTTATCAATCCAACAGATAACAAACTTGAAATAGATAGAGGCTTAAGCTATCTAACACTCATTTATCAAGAAGCTTTCAAACAATTACAAAATAACGCAAAGCGTGGCATATGCTTCGATGATACTTTCAAATCATATCTATCAAACCATGACCTTGAGCAAGCGCTATCTCAAATCTGTAGCAATGTGCTGGGTGGCAAAAAATTATCTCTCATTGGTTTTGACGCATGCTTAATGTCTATGATAGAAATAACATCGATTTGTAAAAATTATGCTGATTATTTTGTCGCATCTCAAGAAGTTGAGTATGGTACAGGATGGCGTTATGATTATGTATTAGAACCATTTTTAAATACATCCTTAAACTCTCAAGATTTTGCAGCACATATCGTACATTCCTATGAGCAAGCATATAATAAACTTATTAATGATTATACGTTATCTGCACTCAAGTTAAGCGACATGCACGAGCTGGAACAAAACGTTTATGACGTAGCGCTCATACTCCATGAAACATTAACACAACAAACAGGTCATACAATGGCTGATATCATCCGCAAATGTAAATCAACTCAGTATTGCACATGCTTTGATGAACCAAGCTATATTGACTTATCACATTTTTATCAAAATCTACTACAACACATTCAACATATAAACCTTAAAGACAAAACGGTACAAGCTAAAATACAAGAACAGCTTAAAAGATTGCTCAATCAAGGTATTGCCATTGTACAAAAAATAGTCGTCATCAACAAAGTAGGCCAAAAACTTAAAAAAGCTCAGGGTATTTCTATCTATTTTCCAGAACATAATATTCCTCAAAACTATCTCAAGTCTCCATTTGCCCAAAGAAACTATTGGAGCACATTCCTGTGCAAATACTTACAAGGGTGACGATCAAATTATACAACATACCCCTATGTGGATAAGTGGTGGATAAGTGGTGGATAAGTGGTGGATAAGTGGTGGATAACTTACCACCCCTATCCCCCCTACACTCTTCAAAAAAGGCTCTGAATGAGCTTATTGACTATGCAACATCACCAAAACAAGCTCTAGATCGATATTTGCATACATACCCCCCACAAGTTATCCACAGGTTATCCACCACTTATCCACATCACCTTTAAGATAAAAAAACCCATCTAAGAAGCAAAAAGAGTTGGTCCTATTTTGAGTTATCCACATAAATTGATTTACCTATTACTCTTATTTATATAATAAATATATATAAGAGATTAAAAACAGTAGAGTAACCCTGGGTACCTATAGTTTTACTTTTCATTTAAATTTTTTCTTGGTATGATATTTATGTTTCCTTCAAAACCTGTCTAAAAGTTATAACTCTCAAATACGGGGTCCAAATCAAAACATGTTAAATAAAGTTATTGCTGAACTTGTTGATGAAAAAGGTTTAGATCAAGCATCGCTTCATACCATTGTGTGTGAAGGCATTCAAGCAGCTTATATCAAGAAGTATCCTGATGCTACTTTGAGAGTATCTATTAGCAAAAAAACAGAAGCAATGGTTGTAGAAATTCAAAAAACCGTTGTCTCTTCAGTTGAAAATAATTTGACCGAAATATCTTTAAAAAAGGCTCAAGCGCTACAAAAAGGCATTGAAGTTGGCCAGCAAGTTTGGCTTCCTTTTGAAGAGCCAATTGGGCGTGTTGAGATATTAAAAGCACGTCAGCTTATAGCTGCAAAGCTTAAAGATATCGAGGCTCGTAGTGTTTACGATCTATTTGCAGATAAGGTTGGATTCATCGTACAAGGCGTTGTGCATAAACAAGAATTTTCAGGGACTTTGGTTATTGTGCGTGACACAATGGCTTTTTTGCCTAAATCATTGTCTATTCCTGGTGAAAAATATGTAGCAGGTCGTCCTTTACGAGCATTGTTGAAAACGGTACATGAAGAATATCGCAGCAGTGGCCAATTAATTTTAGACAGAGCTTCTGCAGACTTTTTAAAACAGTTATTAGAGCTTGAAATACCAGAAGTGTATGACAAGCTTATTGAAATCAAAGCTATATCTCGTCGTGCTGGATATAAAAGCAAAGTTATTGTATCACAAAATGATCCAAATATAGATCCAGTAGGTACTTGTATTGGTGTTGGTGGAAGCCGTATTAAACCAATATTAAAAGAATTAAATGGTGAAAAGATTGATATTTTTTCATGGGGAAATTCTAAAGAAGAGCTTGTTGCATTAGCGCTTCGTCCAGCTGAAGTTAATCGTGTTGAGATTGTAGATGACAAAGCACGTGTATGGGTTAGCGAAGATCAAAGAGCTTTGGCTATTGGTAAACAAGGTCAAAATATCAGCCTTGCTTCAGAATTGCTTAATCTTGATATAGAGCTTGTTTCTTCAGGAGAAGGTTTGGATGAAGTTGGTTTGGGATCACATTAATTATTAAAAGTGAAGTTGTTTGTACATGCGAATTAAAGATTTTTCATTTCAGTATGCTGTATCAATAGATAAAATAATAGATGCCTTGAAGGATCGAAAGCCTGGTACGTACGATAGTTCTTTTGAGTTGTCAGATGAACAGGTTGCTTTGCTAAAAAAACGACTTAGTATTGTTGATACCGCTAAAGTTTTTAAAGTTAATTTACAAGAAAATCACGTTGTTGTTGTGCAAGATATGACAGTTGGAGATTTGGCACAAAAGTTGCAAGTTTCGGTAACTGACTTGATAGTACAGCTTTTAAAGCGTGGTATTTTTGCTAATAAAAATCAAGTTCTTAAAAAAGATCAAATCAAACATATGCTTGATGATCTTCACGTTAAGCATCAAGATGTGCGTCAGGATAATGACGCTGTTCTTGAAAAATTTATTGAAGCAAAAAGCTCTTCTGGTGATGAGCGTCGCTTACCGACAGTTGTTGTCGTGGGACACGTAGATCACGGTAAAACATCCTTTTTAGATTATGTTCGAAAAGCGCGTGTTGCAGAAAGCGAAAAGGGTGGAATCACCCAACAAGTTGCTGCATATGAAGTTACAACAAAGTATGGCAACCTTGTGTTTGTCGATACACCTGGTCACGAAGCTTTTTCGCTCATGCGTGAACGTGGTGTTTTGATTGCAGATTTAGTTGTTTTGATGGTTGCTTTAGATGATGGCATCAAGCCTCAAACTATAGAGTCTATAAAAATTATTAAAAACTTTGGAGCTACTGCTATTGTTGCATTAAACAAAGTGGATAAAGTTGCTAAAGATAGAATTGAGATTGTAAAAAGACAACTTGCTGACCAAGATTTGTTGCCAGAAGATTGGGGTGGACAAATTCCATGTGTTCCAATATCTGCAAAAACAGGCGAGGGAATTGACGAACTTCTCGAGTTATTACGTCTTCAAGCGGATCTGATGGATTTGCGTACAGATTCAAAAGATGTAGCGCGCGGATTTGTTTTAGAATCCAAAATGGAACATGGTAGAGGTTCTGTTGCAACAATAATTTTGCAACGTGGTACTATTGCACGCGGCGATCATTTTGTTTGTGGTTCTACACTGGGCAAAGTAAGTTCAATTAAAAATTATGCAGGAAAAACGCTTGCTGAAGTCGGACCTTCTGTTCCAGCTCAAATAGCAGGATTTTCAGCGTTGCCACAACCAGGCGATGTATTTGAATTTGTTGCAGATACTCAGGCGTTAAAAAAACATACTAAAGCTATTTCGATGAAAACATCACATGAAGCAGCAAAAGTGTTAGGCCATGAGCAACAAGAAGGCGTTGGTGGAATTAATGTTATTTTAAAAGCAAGCACATTGTTATCTAAAGAAGCATTGCTTGCAAGTATTTTAAAAATGAATAATCAACAACCTGAAAAAATACGTATTATTGACGTAGGTGTTGGTGACATTAATGAAAACAATGTTGATTTGGCATTAACAACAGGCGCTGTGATTTATGGACTTAGCGTAAAAGCTAATAAAGATGCGATACATGCTGCTAAAAAAGGCGTTGTAATTAAAACATTTGATATTATTTATCAATTACTCGATGCAGCAAAAGAATCTTTAGTTCAAAGTCGCATTAAAAAAGTAGAAGAAAAACAACTTGGCGTTGGACGCGTGAAAGCTGTATTTAGAATTAAATCAGTCGGCATTATAGCTGGTGCTGGTATCGAGAGCGGCGTATTTAGCCAAGGTGGTAAAGTAAAAGTTATCCGTAATGGTACTGTTGTTGGCCGCGGAGTAATTAAAACTTTACAAAAAGATAGAAATAAAACTAATACAGTTTCAGAAGGCAGCGACTGTGCTTTTGCTGTAGATGGTTTTGATGAATGGCAAGAAGGCGATATGGTATATCATATCACCGAAGTTTTGGTGTAAAAACCTGTTGCTTTGATTAAATTTTGTTGCATTTTCTTAAAAAGCCCCTTACTTAGGGGCTTTTTCGTTGTTATTTAAAAAATATTTTTTATGAAATAGCCAATAACTTTATGCATAGTACGATGAAGTTATCTCCTTCCTTGTTTTATAGTAAGGTAGTATGGTTGGAGAACTGCTTATGTCGATGATGGATAGCGTAGGGTAATAGGGACTCTGTTCATCAT
>JAGOTL010000011.1 GCA_018061805.1 Candidatus Babeliales bacterium | reverse complement strand
AAGCAGTGTTGCAAGAAAAACACATAAATTTACTACAAATACACGCGGTACTAAATAATAATATTTAAATAAATAATTATATGAAACAGCTTTTCCTGCATTTAAATCAAGCGCAATTTTAGTCCAACCAATTGAAATCATTTGCAAAAACAATTTCAACGCAAGCAATGTTGGCATCAAAATAGATACTAAGTAAGCAACATCGTAGTGTGACATATCAACTGAAATTACATCGCGTCCCATAGCCTGCGTGACAAGATCAGAAGGGACAAACATATTTACACCATCACGTATGGTAGTAGCGCCATAGCGAGCTATGCCGACAGGATTAGAAAATGCATCTTGAAACATACGAAAAAGCGGCACAACATGATGACGCAACGCGTACATATCAAGCACCCCTAAAAAAACAAGTGTTACTGCGCATGCAAGCATACCCAAAACAGATGTCATAATAAAAAATGAAAAATAATTCATCACAATGCGAGCTCCAAACCCGTAGGCTGTCTCTAGTGAAAAATTTTTGGTAAACATACATATACTCCTTTTACCATAAACAGATCTAACTCTTTTTTAAACCATACGATACATTAAATGTTATAATTGAGCGATACACATTTAGACGTATTACGACCGACCATTTGATCTACTTTGTGTAACATGTCGGGCAAACAGTTCATTAAATATCTATAACGCGTATGCCCTATGTTTTTATTATTAATCGTCAAACAAACTTGCGTAACCTTATCAGAATCTTTAAAAGTGCGCTGCGACCAGAACGGTGCATCTTTAGGACAATATTTATGAAACCTTTGTACATCAATGCGCTGTATCCAATCACCTACAGAATAAAATGAATAAGCTTTGCTGACATACGGAGTGTTAATAAATTTACGAGTTGCTTCTTGCACAGGCGTTCCAAGCAATACAACTTCCAACTTAATATTTGGCATACAAAATGGCAGACATGACAACATATTTAAAATAACATTGCCACCATGTGAAAAACCAATACAACGCACGGTGATATCTTTATATTTTTTTGCATACTCACACAGTAGCTTATCTAACGCTTGATACATTTTTCGTCCTTCTTGCACCCTGTAACTTGGACGTACATTACTTGAATGCCAACCATACGTATAAAAATGATCTAAATTATACTGACTCGGATTATAATCATGGCACGTCTGAGCTAGTTTGCGAAAATAATAATTTGACGGTAAATCTCGCGCCAAATGAAGCCCTTTTTGCGTGTACACCATTTTACGAATCGGTGACCAACGAGCATTTAAAACTGACAACATAGGATATGTCCCATGCACCCACACCGTTATACAAACAGGATACATACTCATGCTATAAATGACTGTTAACATCCCTACAACGTAACGCATCACAGTACGCATTATTCTCTGCCCTTACTTTCAAAGTAACATACCAACAGATTTCATATTGAAACAAATACGAAGCCTGTTGGTATATTTTTATAGTAAAGCAGCCAAAAACTCTTTAAGCAAAATAGTTTGATGCTAGTTGCAAAGCATATTCAATATACAAGCAATACCATCTATGCCCAGTTCTTGCTCCAACTCCAAAGCTGGTATAACGTCATGTAAAGAGTTCATATAATATATCGTAATTCCTTGTTGATCTTTAACAACAACATAACTTACATAATGAGGATATGCCTGTTCTGTCCAAATAATACCCAATACATCACGCAATGCTCGTTTAAATCTCATAACTCTATCTGATGGCCCAGTCATTGCCCATATGCCACACAGTTGATCATCTAATACAAGAATATCATTGCTATACGACGGTACTAAATTCAATAAAGAACTTGCTTCTTCTGTAAATAAAAAGTTTGTTTTTATTCCACCAAAATATATCTGATCAAATCCTTCATCGTCAGGCTTTTTGATAACATAATTATGTATGTCGCTACAACGAGACAATTTTGATACATCGGTTAAATCACTTTTAGTAACCAACAGATTGCGATTGTCTCTTGATAACTTATCTAATCTTTTTTGATAAATTCCAGGTAACCACTGCTTAAGTAAATCAAGATACAAAACTGGATCAAATAATTTTCTATTCAATTGTTGTACTGTATTCACACCTTGTACATCTTTAACAAAATCTAACATCAACATACAATTCTTTAATGCGTGATACGCACAGTTACCAAGCTCTTGTAATCGTACAAATTTCCACGTTTCATTATAACCAGCAAGAATAGATGTACGTTCAAACACTTCACCCCAATTCATTTTTTTACAATCACGCTGTTGTAAAACAGGCACATCATACATTCTTATATTTTTACACTTAATTCTAGAATCTATCGCCATTGGAGCAAAGCCAAGATCCTTTGCTAATGCACGCTGCGTTATCTGACTTGTTGATTTTGGCTGAGTTTGCTGTTGAGCCATTTTACGAGACACTTCCAACGCTTGCTCAAGCTCTTGTTCTTCTGCATAGCTGGCATCCGATCTACGCAAAGCTTCTACCTCATCATCCCAAGCACTACCTGATTGAGGTGTTGGTTGTTTTTTAGAGATAACTGCTGACTTAGGCTGAGCTTTCGGTTGAGCCATTTCACCTGATGCTTTGAGCGCTTTCGCAAAATCTTGTTCTTCTGCATAACTTTGCTTTGATCTTTCTATCGCTTTTACTTCATCATCCCAGGCACTACCTGAATCAGCTGTTGGTCGCTTTGAAGGCTGCACGGATGATTTGGGTTTTTTCACCGATGTTGGAACTGAAGGAATATCTTTATGTATAACTTTTGATTGTTGAGCCATTGCGCGAGATTCTTCTACCGCCTGCTGATATTCAATAGATTCTTGCAATGCGCTATCTTGTACTGGAGACTGAGCTCTTTTTGATGGTCTTGGTGATTTTGGCGGCTTTGGAGAAATGGGTCTACCAGATGGCGCACCTGATGGACCACCTCCACCCGATGATTTTTTTATTTGATCAACCATTTTGAGCAACTTAAGCAACTTCAACACATCTGTTTCTTTAGAAGCTGATGCAATTACTACATGCGTACACAGCAGCAGAATACTCATGCACCATAATCTCTTTATAACTTTCATTAACCAAACTCCTTTTTACGTAAGTCTTTCGATTTCTAATTCCTTTTTGTTATATGCATATCTACTATATTTTTATAGGGATTGTAAATTATGAAAAAAAAAGAATCAGTTAAAATATCAAGCATCACGCTGTCAAACCCAGACACAAAACTTTTTACCAATCCAACAATTACCAAACAGCAACTTGCTTGGTACTATCAACATATTGCAAAATTATTCATACGACATGCTCGCAATAGACCAACGGTACTTCGCCGTTTTCCTGACGGAATAAGTGATGTTGGTTTTTACCAAAAAAACGTATCTGAGTATTTTCCAACATGGATTACTCAGGTCACAGTACCTTTAAAAAAAGGTGGCGTTCAAACACTGGTGACTATCAACAACAGCAAAACTTTACTGTACCTGATCAATCAACGCACCATAGAATTTCATACCTGGCTCAGCACCTCAAAATCATTAAACAAACCCAACAAAATAGTATTTGATTTAGATCCAGGAACTACAACACTCACACAACTTCGCCAAACAGCACGCGTTTTAAAAAATATTCTTGAATCTTATAAACTGACTCCATTTATCATGACCACAGGCTCCAAAGGTTTTCATGTCGTTGTTCCTATCAAACCCATACATACATTTGATTATGTACATGAATTTGCAAAACATATTGCACAACAAGCTGCCGCTACCTATCCTAAAATTATGACAATCGAGCTCAACATCAAAAAAAGAAGGGGGCGTATCTTTATCGATTATTTACGTAACAGCTATGGTCAAACATCGGTTGCTTGCTACTCGGTTCGCGCCAAACCAAAAGCACCGATTGCAACACCGATAACGTGGGATGAACTTGCAACCACAACACCTCAAAAATATACAATTGTAAATATCAGCAAACGCTTACAGCAACACCAAGATCCTTGGGCATTATTTTCAAAAAAAGCTAAAAAACTTCCTACCCTATAAAAAAAAGGACCTACGTACAACGTAAGTCCTTCTGTCTCGATTATTCAATTATTTTTTAAGCCATGCAAAATAAATCAGACCAAATGTTGCAACCCACCAAAAAATCACTACAAGTGCATTGTATTCTGGCGTTAAAGTAATACCAAAAGTGGTCAACGGCAACAAGCCACTACCCGCAAGCAAGGTGTGCATTAACGCTTCATGTGCCACAAAACCTGATAAAAATTTTGCAATTTCTTTTTTATTCATACCAACTACTCCTTTTTAAACACATCAATTACTCTACAATTTTTTCTGACTCTTGTACCATTTTTTGTAAACAAGCAATGACCCACTCGATATCTTGCATATTGTTGTACGGTGAAATACTTACACGTACAGAAGCAAGTCCACCAAGTGCATCATGATATGGCTGCACACAATGATATCCTGATCGCACAGCTATACCATGTTGATCTAAATATTCTGCAACATCATACGGATGAAAACCTTCCGTAGTAAATGTTACCATGCTGCAATGCTCTCCTGGTTTTGGTATCGCACTTATCACACGAAGACCATCTATAGTTTGTAATGCTTCTATTAATTTTAATGCCAAAGCAGTTTCATGTTCTTGTACTTGTTCAAAGTTGATATATTTTTGAACAAAATCAATCACAGCACCAAGTCCTATCACCTGTGCAATAGCTTGCGTACCAGGTTCAAGTCCATGAGGTATTTTTTTAAATTGCGTAAATTCTGGAGTCACGTAATAGACCATACCACCACCAAAATTATGGAGCACACATTCCGGGGCAACAGACTGATCAATAAATAAAACACCCACTCCTGTAGGACCAAATAATTTATGTGCTGAAAAAACTAAAAAGTCGCATCCTAATTCTTTGACGTTAATACGTTGATGCGCAATAGATTGTGCTGCATCAATCAAAACCTTTGCACCAACCGCATGAGCATGTTGTGCTATGGTTTTTACATCAGTCACCATGCCTAAAATATTTGATTGATGTGTCACTGCTACCAATTTTGTTTTAGATGTTATATGTGCTGCAAAAGACTCTGGTGTAATACGACCTTGACCGTCAACAGGTACACGTTTTAAAATTGCACCTTTGCGCAATGCAAGCTGTTGCCAAGGAATAAAATTAGCATTGTGTTCAGCCTCAGAAATAACAATTTCATCACCCTGCTGCACATGATGCTCTGCCCAAATGTGAGCAACCATGTTGATACCCGCAGTTGCACCCGCAGTAAAAACAATCTCTGCATTTTGTGCGCCTAAAAAGCCCGCTACTTTGCAACGAGTCTGTTCAAAGGCAAGCGTTGCATGCTCTGCATGTTCATATAAACCGCGACCAACGTTAGATTTATATTCTAAATAATATTGTGTAATTGCATCCGCTACTTCTTGCGGCATTTGAGATGTTGAAGCTGTATCGAAATAAACCAGTGGACGACCACGCATGGTTGTTTTAAAAATAGGAAACATCTGTTTAAATTTTTCAAAATCCATATCACCTTCATAAGGCGCAAAGTCAATCGGCTTATCAAATAGTTCATCAGAACCAGATTTACCTTTGCTCAAATCACATGCATGCAAACCGTGCGATGTTCCGCTTATGTTCTTTGATGCTCGATAAAAATATTCTCCACCATCATGCTTTCCAAGCTCTTGCATGCCATACATAGGCGCACTTGCCATAAGAGCTATCATAAGTCGTTGTGTACGTTTCTTCATATACGATCTCCCAAAGTATGAATTGAATTTTATTACAGTCATACTCCAAAATAGATCTATCGTACAGTGCCGCACATAAAAAAACCACCCAATGTTACTTGAGTGGTTTTTATAATTCTTTAAAAATTACTTTAACGTATCAAACGATGTTCTCAAAAAAGGTGTATATTTTTTTATATTTTCATAAATAGTAAAGGCTAATTTTTCATTGTACGTATGTGATGTCAAATTACGATCCTGCAACATTGCAAGCCACATAGCTTCATCCAAAATCAAACCAACAGCATATGCTTGTTGTAAAACTGGTTTAGGTCCATGTACATCAATCCCATATTCATGAAATAAATGTTTTTGTAACACTTTCCAAAACAATTCTATCGTAAATTCAAATCTGTGTATCACCAAATCTATTTCAATTTTTTGTGAACTTAACGGCAAAGCAACTGCTTCTTCTAACCTTGTAAGAGCTTTTGACAATTTATCATATGCTAACTTTGTTTCTTCTTTCATATCTCAACTCCATCTTTTAATATATTGTCACGTAACTGCGTATCCGCTGTATCAAATCGCACACAATCTATAGTGAGCAAAGTGTCCGCATTATCAACAATATCAAGTATTTGTAACCATTGGGCTATTGTTGCATTAGGACATACAACAGCAATGTCAATATCAGACCGTGATCTATGTATTCCTCGAGCACGAGACCCAAACAAAATAACTTTTTCAACAAAAGGTAATTGTTTTATCTGTTTTAAAAATTGATATTTTAAAATATCAGTATCATGCATTACTTTTTTCAACATTATAAAACCTTTAACCAAAATTCATACCTGATACCAAACTATACCACCCAACCTAACTAAAGACAAAGATCATAAAAAAACCACCCAATGTTACTTGAGTGGTTTTTATAATTCTTTAAAAATTTACAGTGTTAATGCAAACTCGAGTCCATCCTTTAAAAACAATTCAAATTCTGCTTGCTCTAAAGGACAACCTTCTGATTTTGCTACTTCTGCATTTTTTACATACAAAATGAAATATGGTACAGCATAAATGTTACGTTCTATACGCCATGCTTTATTACTATCAAAATCCATCTCAACAAATATCACGTTATCTTGATACTGTTGCGCCACCATTTCATACCATGGTTTAATTTTTTGGCACGGTGGACACCATGTTGCTGCTATTTTTACTAAAACAGGCTTATCAACATTTTTAAGTATATCTGGTAATTGATCTGCAGTGATAACTTGCACACAAGATGCCTTTTCTTCATGTTGCGTTTGTGCATTTTCTGCAAAAACAATTGAGCCAAACAACACTACGATCATGAAAACTTTTTTATTCATTTTTAATATCCTAAATGATTATATTACTTCAATTTGACTTTGATTATTCAAAGCGTCATAGACACAATCCACAAAAAAGGAATAAGGCGAATCCAAAAAGAAAATACTTAAGGTCTTGTTTATCCAACAGAGATTTAAGT
The DNA here is from genome assembly GCA_018061805.1 of Candidatus Babeliales bacterium. Lineage (GTDB taxonomy): Bacteria > Babelota > Babeliae > Babelales > Chromulinivoraceae > JACPFN01. The sequence goes on along the minus strand of JAGOTL010000011.1, from coordinate 13,334 downwards.
TTCGCTGCATTCTGATTAGTCGTCACTTTAGCATCGTATTTCAATAAATCAGCTGCCATTTTAACACTTCTTGCCTCAACAGCAATATCAAGCACCGTTTTATTATTTTCATTCAGCTTATTAACATCTACGTTGGAACATTTTTTAAGCAATATGTTCATTTGTTTTCGATTACCACTTTGCACCAACTTAAAAAGCTTTGCGTGTACAGGATCAAGATTTGCACAAACTTGTACCGTCCCTGCTAACATTAAACATAAAAAAACCGATACTTTGCTAGAACACATAAACACCCCCAACGCACCTTTATAAAATATGCAACTCAGCAAAATGATTATTTTGTATATCTCTTAATGAATCAACACCACGCCAAATGATTCGTGCACCAAGATAAGCCAAAGGAATACCCACGAAGCAAACAATAGCTATTGCAATCCTCAATCCAGTCATTGAACCATTACACGTTGACATAACTCCACCCATAACCATAGCCATTGCGCCTATACCAACGGCAAAAATAAAGCAAACTCCAAAAGTAATACATAGTAAACCAAAAAAAACTCCGTTAAAAATATTACTTCCTGAACGGGTTACTGCTTTTTTAACTGATTCTGCGTTATCGATAGAAGTAACTTTACCACCAGCTTTTGCTAACAGCACAACAATCTTTGTGTGTTGATATTCAACTGCTAAATCTAATGCCGTTTTATTGTCTTTATCTAATTGATTAAGATCTAAGCCTTTATCAAGCTTATAAAGATCTAATTTTTTATCTTTTAATAATTTTCTAACAGCCATGATATTTCCTGCCTTAACAGCCCGCATCAACTTTGTGTCTTGTTTCATATTTTGAACCTGTTGAACTGCAAGCGCTTTTTTATGAGAACCATCTTTCTGTGATTCTGCGAACAAACTTGGCATAACTACCAAAAGCAATGCTAATAAAATAAACATCTATAATCCCTATTATTATCTATCCCTAAAAATGACCAAAAAAAGAAAGGCTCGGTCATTACAACCCAGCCTTCTTCTAACAATACTCTACATCTTCTAGATTTATCAACAACAGCCCCCACCTTTTTTTATGCTTAATGCTGCCTAATGCGTTAATCCAAGGTTGCAGCTATTTTTACTAAAACTGGTTTATCCTCATTTTTAAGCAATTCTGGTAACAGCTGAACAGTAACAACTTGAACACAAGATGTCGTTTCTTCATGTTGCGTTTGTGCATTATCTGCATAAATTAACGAGCCAAACAACACTATGCCCATAAAAAAATTTTATTCATTTTGAATATACTATCCTAAATGATTATATTACTTCAATTTGACTTTGATTATTCAAAGCTATAATGGATCCAATCCATAAGAAAGGAGTAAAAATTAATCCAAAAACAAAAAACATAAGAGCGCGCTTACCAAGCAATGATTTAAGTCTACCGACATTTTGATTGGTCGTAACTTTAGCACCATATTTTAATAAATCAGCTGCTATTTTGATATGTCTACATTCCGTAGCAATATCAAGCACTGTTTTGTTATCATCATTAAGCTTGTTAATATCTAATTTAGAACATTTTTTGAGCAATATGTTCATTTGTTTGCGGTTACCAGATTGTACAACTTTAAACAACTTTGCATGTACAGGATCAAGATCTGTTTTATTATCATCATTAAGATTGCTAATATCTAGATTGGAACATTTTTTTAACGACATATTAACTTGTTTACGATTACCAGATCGTACAACTTTAAACGACTTTGCACGTACAGGATCAAGGTCTGCACAAACTTGTACCGTCCCTGCCAGCATCAAACATAAAAAAACCGATAAATTTCTAGAAAACATGAAAACCCCCAAAAATTATATAATATAAAACTCAGCCAAATTATTATTTTTTATATCTCTTAATGAATCAACTCTACGAACAATAGTACATACAACAAGATAAGCCAAAGGAAGATCCACACAGCAACCTATTGCTGTACAAAATAAAGCTACTGATATATCAAACTTTATCCACGCAGTAATAACCACATCCACTACGAGTAAACCAACCAAAATGATTAAGCCAACCCCAACAGCAACACACAGTAAACTAAAAATTCTTTTAAACATATTACTTCCTGAACGGATTACTGCTTTGTTAACTGATTCTGCGTTATCCATAGATGTCACTTTACCGCCAGCTTTTGCTAACAGCACAACAATCTTTTTGTGTTGATATTCAACTGCTAAATCTAATGCCGTTTTATTGTCTGTATCAAGTTGATTAAGATCTACATTTTTATGTTTCAATAATTGTTTAACAGCTTTGATATTTCCTGTTTTCACCGCCTTGATCAAATCTGTATCTTGTTTGAAAACTTGAACCTGTTGAACTGCAAGCGCTTTTTTATGAGAACCATACTTATGTGATTCTGCAAATAAACTTGGCACCATAGCCAACAATAACATACTTAAAAAAAACATCCGTAACCCCAACGTCTCATAACACTTTCTAATACTTAATATAAAGTTCAGCAAAACTATTTTCTTTTATACCACGCAGACAATCGGTACTACTCCACAACATATGTCCTCCATGGGCAAATAATGCAATACATACAAAACTTCCAAGTATTAATCCTGCCAAAAGAGGTACTCCAGACTGAGTCATACTCATCAACATATACCCAAGTATAAATATTCCTAGCGCAACTGCCCCTGCAGCAACGATTACAGCTAAACCAAAAATAACGTATGACATGCTCGAAAAAACACCTGTGGATATATTGCTCGATGAATGAACAATGATTTCATGAACAGCTTCTGCTTTATCCATAGATGTCACTTTACCACCAGCTTTTGCTAACAAAAAAACAATCTTTTTCCGTTGATATTCAACTGCTAAATCTAATGCCGTTTTATTGTCTGTATCAAGTTGATTAAGATCTACATTTTTATTTTTCAATAATTGTTTAACAGCTTTGATATTTCCTGTTTTCACCGCCTTGATCAAATCTGTATCTTGTTTGAAAACTTGGACCTGTTGAACTGCAAGCGCTTTTTTATGAGAACCATACTTATGTGATTCTGCAAATAAACTTGGCACCATAGCCAACAATAACATACTGAGAAAAAACATTTTTAACCCCCGATAAAACAACACGTAATCAATCTATACAAACTATTATTTAAAATATTATATGTTACATAAAAACCAATGGCCGTAATGCTATATTCATAAGCCTTGTTGTCGTCATATACAATATAGGCTTGATTTGATGTATACTTTCACGAATATAAAAATTTCTCTTACCTTTTTTATTTGAATGTCGCGCACAACAAACAGGATTTTTAACTATCTCATCAAGAACTTTTTGATAATCATCCCAAGAAAAATATCCATGCTTGTTATGCTGACGCCAAAACAAAAAGGCTAAAGAATTATCTCTACGAAGTTCTTTGAGACAATAAGGACATTTTTTACATACATGCTGTATAGCAAACATATCTGCATCATACTCTTTAGCTTGTTTATACGTTATAGATTTTTGCTGACAATATTTTTGAACTGTTTCTGAAATTTCTCTATCGTATGCATTTTCAGAAAACTGTTGATGATGCCGTAATTCATGTGCAAGTGTATATTTTTGTGCAAGCTCTGACATCTTATAAAAATTTGATGCCACGATAAAAACAACTTGATACGAAGGATCATACGCTGCATTGTATTCCAACTTATCTATATTTTGAGGTGTTTTTTTACATACAAACAACGGATTGTCTATATAAATACCTGTTTCTTTTTGCAAAAGATTAAACATATCAATAATTTTTTGATCTTCACAATCAACAGCACTATAGTTGTTCAACATATACATAGATAAACCTATATATTGCATACGTTTCGCACTTATTTGCCCTGATGCTCTCGTAAAAAATTGCTGACCTATAAGCATTAAAAATAATAAAAACAATGATTTATTGTTGCTCTTAACCACAGACATAACCCCCATAACACAAAATTTAAAAACACCAAAAAAAGAAAGCTCGGCTATTACAACCCATCTTTCTCCTAACAATACTCTACATCTTCTAGATTTATCAACAACAGCCCCCCACCTTTTTATACAGCTAGCCCATGTATTTGGCAGTAAAAACCATAAATTTTTTGCTATTTTAGCTCCTAGTGTGTTTTTTTATGATTTCAAACCATTTAATTTGAAAATTAGCTCATTTTACTTACATAAAAATACAAAGATAAGCCAAAACAACTCCATACCAATAGATGCAATACGACATGTAGCGTATTTGGTCGTACATTATCACCACGAGTAGGTAAAAAATAATGTGTGTTTTTAAATTTTAAAAACTGTTGTTTATGTATAGCGCTACTACCAAAAATATAGGGAACCCACCAAGATGCTATGGTCCCTACAGTCAAGCCTCCATAAAAATAAACAATGCTCAATAGTTTCGTCTTAAAATAAAACAAAGTCATATATAAAGGGATTGCCACACACAATGAATTAATAATAGTAAAAAAAATAATTCTGAACATAGACTCATTTTTTTTAAGAGCATCCACATCATTAAAAGGTCTCATTGAAATCAAATCGTGAGATAGCATCAAAAAAAGTAGCATTACTTGTAAAAAAACAAAAAAGCATAGTGAAAATATCATGTTAACCTTCCTTAAAGATTACAAGCATTCTTTACATGAAATTTTACAACAAAAATTCAATATTTACATTTCTGAAAAATGTTAAATCTATATAATACATGGTATTAAACGTAACTATGTAAGCAAAATTGAGGAAAAATGGCTACTATAATCTTGGTACACGGTGCTTTTCAAGGTGATTGGGTATGGGACAAGATCACTCCAACGCTGCGTGCAGCTGGGCACACCGTATACAGCCCAACATTACAAGGTTTAGGTTCTCGAGCGTCAGAATTAACTCAACAAACAGGCTTACAGGACCATATTGCAGATGTATGCAAAGTCATTGATGAAAATAACGCATCTGAAATTATTCTACTCGGTCACAGCTATGGCGGCATTGTTATTTCAGGCGTTGCAAAAGTACGCACTTTGCACATTAAAAAAATTCTTTATTTAGATGCCCCTATTCCAGACAATAACCAAAGTTTATTAGATGTTTTGGGCGCAGACACAGCACAATTTTTTTATAATAGCGCGCATGAAGGATGGCGTATTGATTCATTTCCGGCGCAAGCCTTTGGACTCGACAAAGAAAAGGACATAGCTTGGGCATTTCCTCAACACACACCTCAATCTTTAAAAACATTTACGGATAAAGTATCTATGTTACAACCAAGCGAAATGTCATCTATCAAAATAGGATATATTTTGTGTACCCCTGGAAATGTATTTACCCAGACTCAAGCATTAAAAGCACAAAAACAAGGTTGGGATACGCACCAAATCCAAGCAGGACACTGTCCAATGATTACAGATGCAAAAGCATTTGCAGATTTATTATGTAAAAGCATCCTGTAAAATCAAGCCGCTTGTTACATATCAAATTAATTAAGTATAGCTTTACGTTGCTTTACGACTTACGTTTTATTGCCTGAATCATCTCTTCAAGAGCCTGTAAAAAAGCAGAACGTTTTTTTGAAGAAAAAGAAGCATTGTGCCCTTGAATGACTCCCGTTTCGCGCAAGTAAGCGCTTAATTCACGCATTGCCTTTGCACTACCGATATTGCTATCATTAAAAACTTTTCCGCTTGGACTTATAGCACAAGCACCTTTTTTAAGACAGCGATCTGCTTTATAAAAAAATCCACCTGATCAACTCAAGTGGATTTTAAATTTTTTGAGAACTTGAAATAAACTTATCTACGAACCAAACTTTTTAAAAACTGTAAGCATCGTGTAAACCAAAAAGAGTTTTGATTATAAGAATTGTTTTTGCCCTGTGCAACGTGCGTGATAGTTTTACAAAACAAATCAAAATCATCTTGTGAAAATAACACAAAATGAACTGATTTTAGATGACTCTGTTTATGTTCTTTCAAGTATTGATAGACCGATTGTACTGCAATGTACGCAGCACGATCTTTTGGAAATGCATAAATAGCTGAGCTTATAAAAGGAAAAGCTATTGATGTCGCAGATACTGTTTCAGCAAGCTTTAATGAATTTTGGTAAGAATTGTTTAATAATGTATCTTGCAAACCATGATTTTTAATAATTCTACAATCTGGTCCGACAGCATGTATGATATGCTTAATACCTTGTTTTTTTAAATCAAAACTATCAGTAATACGAGCCTGACCCGTTGGACAACGCACAGCTTTTTGAGCTAAATATGCATTACATGCTTGTTGCAACTTATCCCAACCTGCGGCTGTAAAGATAGCTCCACAAACACCGCCTCCTCCTTCAAGCTCTTGGTTAGCAGCATTAACGATAATATCTACGTTGCTTTTGGTAATATCGCCCTTTTCAACGACAATCTGCAATTGAATTTCCGGAATAGACATTACAAAGTTTGCTAAAGCGCACTGATACATGCCCAGCATCAAAACTAAAAGTCCCGATAATGTTAATTTTTTAATATTTTGAATCATGATAACCCCACAAAATAGCCTGTTAGATACCATTTTTAAGTATCTCAACAACCCCTTAAATACACAAATGGGGTGTATCGTTTTACGGCTATGATATGCTTTTTTCTAAGCGTTTCTTTTTATCGACTGAATCATCTCTTCAAGAGCCTGTAAAAAAGCAGAACGTTTTTTTGAAGAAAAAGAAGCATTGTGCCCTTGAATGAGTCCTGTTTCACGCAAGTAAGCGCTTAATTCACGCATTGCCTTTGCACTACCGATATTGTTATCATTAAAAACTTTTCCGCTTGGACTTATAGCACAAGCACCTTTTTTAAGACAGCGATCTGCAAGTAAAATGTCGGTGGTAACCACAATATCTTGAGCACCGATATGTTCAACTATCCAATTGTCAACCGCATCAAAATCAGACGAAACTTGCACTTTATGAACATGTGCCTCAACAGACATATTCAAATGACTATTGCTGACTACATAAACCTGCAAATCATGTCGCTTAGCTACTTTAAAAATTGCATCTTTAACAGGACATGCGTCGGCATCTACATAAATAACTAACATTCAAAAAACTTTCTCATTTACTCACTAATACATCAATATTAATGAACCTTACCATGATGCTCAAGATGATTACTACATTTTTTGTCACCTAAACTTTGTTTGATTTGCTCAAGTTCACAGCGACGCAAATATCCCTGCATGCATTCAATATTTTCAATAGATTCTGTTAAATTTTGACCACTAGATTGTATCTTACGTCTTTGTTCTTCTGGCATATTTTGAAAAATAGTTTGTGTCGCAGTTTCATACATATTTGTTCTTTGCTCAATCTCTTCTTGCACACATGATGCGCAATTTACAGCTTGATGTCCTTGAGTATCTGCACGACGCTCCATAAATTGGCGATATTTAAATGAAAAACCAACTGACGCTAAAGCACCTGCTACAACACTCCAGCCTTTATGAAACGTAGTCACACCGCACATTCCAAGAGTTTTATAAGTCGCTACATAACCAAGCAAAAGTCCTGTGACTTTAAATAATCCTAATGCAGCAGCATCATGATATTTGACATGTACCGCTTCATGAAACATAGCGCAACGCAAAGCTCCTAATGATTTGTTTTTCAATAACTCTTCATTCACATAAATACCATCTGATCCTGCCACAGCGTGCAACAGCGATGGAGTTTTAATTTTTTTTATAGGGACCTGGCACTCTGGAGCAATACCTAAAGCCTGTTGAGCCTGAAGCCCTAAATCTTGATATATTTGAGATGCTGGCAGATCTCCATAGCTCATCATACATCGATCAATAGCAGTTTGAACATACTTAGAATAAAGATGAATAAATTTTGACTGACCAAATGCATCCATAGTATTTGCAACTACAGATTGAACCTTTACATCACGTGAAGCATACGCTAATGACGTTATACAGATGATGCTTAACAATAAATATATTTTCATATTTCAAAACTCTTTTTAACAATTATCTTTTAATGCTATCTCTTGAACGTTTATTGTAAAATAAAAACAAGCCACCCAAAAAAATAATAAGAGACAAAAACACAACTAAAAACATCAACATTTTTAATTTATATTCATGAGAAAATTCGATCATTTTTTGATCATGTGCTTCTTTTTTTACCTTTAAATCTTGATCATGCGAACTCTTCATCATTTCTTGCTGCGCGACTATCTGAGCTTGAACTAAATTTTTTTGATCGATGCTACGCAAAACAGCCTGCAGCCCTTCAGGATTATCTAAAGCCATTTGAGCATATATTTTTGCTTGCTGCTTGCTATAACCCATATCTCTAAAGGTTTCAACATATTCTTTAAACTTTTGTTTTTTAGCTGTATGTTTCACGATTGCTGCAACACCACAGCCTATTCCTACACCTAAAGCTGCAACGCCCGTCACAATGGATTCAGCAGCCGAAGGCTGTTGATAAACCACAACAGGAGCTGGTTGATACCAAAAATACCCTGCATGCAGTGACAATGAACACACCTGTAAAACACATACTAAAATGAACTTAAAACGATATGTATGATCTTTAATCATAGCAACCCCCATATCTCAATTATTGTAACCAAAAAACAAAAAAAGGCTGGAAAAACCCAACCTTTATATCATGATACATCATGCATAGCGTTATATCAAATGCCCATACCAGTCTTTATACCCAAGCCAAATCAAACAAAAATAATGCAGTATTTAGTTCATTTTTATTTCTTAGATTAATGCTTTGGGCATTCTATAATGGCCGTGCCTGCTGAAGCTTTACGCAAATGAATGGCGTCCCGTAGGGGACTATTTTAAAACTTTTTATGATTGTTCATTATGATACAGACACCTTTGATTTTTGAATCTTTTTATTATTTCTGTAATTTGAGAAACAGAAAGGTAACCATGATTAGTTCTTGTTGCTTCATTTACATTTTCAGCAATTCTAGCTTGCTCAAGATAATCATTAAATTCATGTAAACATGTTTCACACCCTAAGGCATTTGCTGCTTTTGTATCTGCGCGCGTTTCCATAAACTTGGAATGCTGTTCTGTGGCAATAACTGCTGAACCAGCTCCCACAAAAATACTTATTGCTGCTCGCAATAACGGATCATTTATATTTCTTAAAATTGCATATGAAATACCTGCACCTACAAACAATGTACATTGTTTTAAATGATTATTTACTAAATAATCATTATGCTTAATATGTACAGTTTCGTGAAAAATTGTCATTCTTCTAAAGCCAAGAGGGGCGTCATTTAGCAATTTTCGGTTAATACTTATTTCATTGCCATAAGCTCTAGCATAACAATCACTATCACCATGCTCAATCAGAGAGATATCTTTAGAACAATTTAATTTTATCTTAGCCTCTGACAATATGTCTTCATAACCTGATACTGCTAGAACTGGCTTTGCCGCAGCAAAAGCAGCACTAGGCGCTATGCCAAACAAGAAAAATGACATGATTTTTAATGATATTTTGTTTAAATTCTTCATAAGATTAACCCCCTATTTTGGCTCCTAAAGCCACTTGTTGCTACATCTTCTTACTATAATTCTACCAAATCTACCTTTTTGCGCAAAAGGATGACCTCGTTTTATAACCATATAAAATACCCCTGGACCCTTTTGTGCTACGTAAAAACCTCATGTATCTTGATAATAGAAAACATTAATTCATAGGGGGAATTTATGATACATCGTCATATTTTGCCTGCAGTAGCCATTCTTTTTATACCAATAGCTGGATATTGCGCCTTAGAGCAAAAAATCAAAACTGAGTCAACCACAATTAATGATTTTTCGCGTCTCAATAAGACTGAAATACACACATTGGCGACTCCTAGCTCTTATAAAGAACTTCAATCTATTATAAATTATGCTAAAAAAAGCAACCTCAAAATAGCTATAGCTGGCGTTCGTCATAGCCAAGGTGGTCATGCCTTTTTCCCTAATGCCATTGTTGTAAGTCTTGAAAAACTAAATCAAATAATAGATTTTGATCAAGATAAAAAACTTATTACGGTGCAAGCTGGTGCTACTTGGAACAATATTCAAGAATTCTTGCATCCTTATGGCTGCGCAGTAAAAATAATGCAATTTGCAAATTTGTTCACCATCGGTGGATCTTTAAGCGTTAACTGTAATGGGATCGATCCTAGCTGCGGACCACTTATTGAATCAATTCAATCAATAAAAATACTCCTGGCAAATGGTTCAATTGTTACAGCAAGTCGCTTTGAAAATTCACAACTATTTTCTTTAGCCATTGGTGGATATGGATTGTTTGGTATTATTTTGCAAGCAACCATTCAAGTGGTACAAGATGATCTTTATAAAAAAAAAATAACCGTAATGTCGCTTCCAAAATATGTTGAAAAACTAAAAGCTATCGCAGATAATCAAGATGTTGGATTTCACTTCTCATTTCTTACGCTAACAGCTCGTGGTAAAAAATTATTTGGCAACGTTGCGTCCTTTGATTTTAAAAAAATAGACAACGCCAGATTTTCTGCAAAAAGTATTACTCGCACAAGAAAACTTCATCACGAAAAAAATATAAGTAAAAGAAGAATTATTACAAAGCTCTGGTCAAAACACAGATTAGTTAAAGCATTGCATTGGATTCCTGAAAGCATGAGACATAAAAAAATAGTCTCACGAAATAATATAATGCGCCCACCTGCTTCACATTTATATATTGAAACCCGAGGTGAAACTAATTTACTTCAAGAGTATTTCATCCCAGTAGATAATTTAATTCCATTTATTGAGTCGCTGGAAACCATCACCAAAAAATTAAAACTTAATTTAATGCATGTTAATTTAAGATTTATTCCAAAAAATACGGAAAGCTATCTTTCTTACCTAGAAACTGATCGTGTTGGAATTGTTTTATTTTTTAATCAAAAAATGACTATTGATGATAATGAAAAAACTAAACAGTGGACACAGCATCTTATTGCAACAGCTGCTGAACTTAATGGTGCATACTATTTACCTATTCAACTTCATGCTACTAAAAAACAAGCGCTGGCTGTGTACCCTAAGCTAGATACTTTCTTCGCTTTCAAAAAGCAGTATGATCCATCCGAGCTCCTGATGAATCACTTTTACGAAAAATATGCTAACTAAAAAATAAGTATTCGCTTTTTACGCAGCATCTTCTGACTTGCGTCACGACAAAAGATATAAAAAAATCCACCTGATTACTCAAGTGGATTTTAATTTTTTATGTGGCGCGAGCTACCAAAATATTTTCTTGGCGAATGCTCCATTCATCTCACTACGTTCAAGATGAATAACAAGCTCCCTGCTTAATCCAACAATTACTTACTCAGCAATGACATAACGTTTCAAAAAAATTTTGCCGGCATTTGTTTTAAGATATTGCTCAAATCGCAAAGCTTTCGATTCTGTATCAAAAATAAAACCAGCTTCAATTTTCCATGGTCGATCATCTTTGGTATAAACAGACCTACCAGCATTGTGCGCAGCTAAAGGATCTTTAAGGTTTTTTTAAAACCAATATAAGTTTTTTCAGGCGCATTAATTGAACGAAGATAATAGGTATAAAACATGACTATTGATTTTTAATTTATTTAAAACTTACTGCCAAAGGCAGTGATTAAAGGAAATCATTTGAGAAAATGGCCTGCCATTCATTTGTGCAGTAACGCGTAGTATGGCGTCCCGTACAGGACTATTTTAGAACTTTTTAAGATTTTTCCAAAATAATCAGTTTAATTTTTATTTTTTGAATGTGCCTCAAGAATCGTTATAATCTCTTGATTATCTTGTTCTCTTGCTATATCCAATGCAGTATATCCATCTTTATTTTGAATATGTACATCTGCGCCATGCTCTAATAAAAGCTTAATGGATTTTGCATGATTGCGATAAAGTGGCGTAATCGTAAAATATAAACTTCTGCTTAAAATACTATCTCCATTTTCATTTTTATCATTTACGCGCGCACCATGCTTAAGCAGCAATTCAATTATTTTGAGAAAATCTCTCGAGTCATTGACAACATAGCCAACAGCTAATCGTAATGCTTTTGTTATAGTATCTTGGTCTACGCCTTGCTGTAATAAAAATTCAACGGCGTATACATTATTACCGACAGATTCCAGTACGGTACTGCCATCATTATCTATAGCTTTAATATCAGCACCATGATTTACTAATAAATGCATTATTTTTAAGCGGTCTTTATCGTTGTATTGATATGGCCTATATAAATAATGAGCTTTACGCCCTATTATCATTAAAACAGTTAATCCAGAATGATCTCGAATATGAACATCTGCACCGCGTTGCAATAAAATTTTAATCGCATCAAAAACACCATATGCTACCGCATTCAACAATAAAAAATCTATTACACGAATAGAAAAAGAATTTTGCGCCCTAAAAGCTTCATTTCCAAAATCATCTAAGTAACTATAGTCAAGCTTTAAAGAAGCGTTTAAATCAGAATTTATAGCAATTAATTCTTCAATTATTTCCAAAAAGTCTGATTTATTTTTTATTATATAATCATAATTTTCATGTATTTGTATCAATAATTGCGCAACTCTATTTGAATCATGCTGATCAAGAGCCTGAATCAAATCTTGCAATGATACCTTTTTATTTTCTAACATAGGAAAACCCCCACAAAAAAGTTAATTTTTATACTCTTTAATTATATCAAAGGTCCTTTGGAGGCACAAAAGAGTGTACTGGTTTTATCATAACCCCATAGCCTAAATTGTTATAATTTATCCATAAAAAAATCTACCTGATTCAATCAAGTGGATTTTAATTTTTTATGTAGCGCGAGCTACCAAAACCGTTTTTTAGCAAATGCTTCATTCATCTCACTACGTTCAAGATGAATAACAAGCTCCCTGCTTAATCCAACAATTACTTACTCAGCAATGACATAACGTTTCAAAAAAACTTTGCCTACATTGGTCTTCAAATAGGCCTCAAATCGCAAAGCTTTCGATTCTGTATCAAAAATAAAACCAGCTTCAATTTTCCATGGTCGATCATCTTTAGTATAAACAGACCTGCCAGCATTATGAGCAGCTAAACGATCTTTAAGGTTTTTTGTAAAACCAATATAAGTTTTTTCAGGCGCATTAATTGAACGAAGATAATAGGTATAAAACATGACTATTGATTTTTAATTTATTTAAAACTTACTGCCAAAGGCAGTGATTAAAGGAAATCATTTGAG
>JAGOTL010000004.1 GCA_018061805.1 Candidatus Babeliales bacterium | reverse complement strand
GCATATAACTGATCAATAAATGTTGTGGTGTGCTTTTAGGATATCTTGAATTTGGCTGTTGACACTCAGCAATACAATCAACCAAAGGCACTAAAAATCTATTAAGATAAGCTGGTTGAAATTTAGTATAGCCTCTCTCTGATAATTCAGATTTAAGAGACACTTTAAAATAATCCAATAATTGTTGTTGCAAATTTTTTTTATCAAAAAGCGCTTGGCTTAATGATTGATTGATAATTCTGAGAATATCACCTATATTTTTAGGCTTCAAATATTTAGCTATATTATCCGTTGCATTAGTCACAGCAAATTGCCCTCCCCCTATGTGATACATCTGCCCTAGCAATTTTTCTAAAGAGTTATTTTCTATATCAATTTTTCTAGACACAAGAAACTCGATCTGAGCTTTTGAGAAATCTTGATACATATACTTTGGACTCAATCGATACCACTGTTCAGCTATCCCTTTTTCTAAATACATCAATCCCCAAAAAGGTGCACAATCTTCATACAACTTTTTTTCTACATCGGTTAATGATCGCTGTGCTACCGCAGCCCCTTGAGGTACTACTTGTTTTTTAGTTTTTGCAGCTTTACCCTGAGCTACCGGTTCACTTTTTTTTAAAGCATCTGCTGCCTGTATTAAAGCTTCTGTCGTTCCTTTAAGCAATAACGGATTAAAACTACCCTGAACTACTCCAACACCTGTTAATAACCCTACTAACAAAATTCGCTTCATCTTAAACTTCCTTATACAAAGCAATGGCCTAACAAACAATAGACATGCCAAACAAACTCACCATAATGATTTTAGTCATCAAGTCACTTTATACAATCAAACTCCATACAATTGGTCCTCTATGTTCCATGCAAAATCCTTATTTTTTTATTTTATCATACATATGCTTCATCTAGCATATGCGAACTGAAAAAATAAATATTATTCCATTGATAAAATCAATACATGTTTATACTAAAAAAGGACCTGTATCAAACAAGTCCTTTTTATCAACAACTCAACAGACTAATTTTTTATCATGCAACATGAGCTTCATCTGAAATATCACCTTCATAATGCATCGACTCTTTTTGCTGCATCATTTTTTCTTGATATTCTTGCTGCTCATGCTGTTGCTCAATACGTTGTAATGCATCATCACTAGCAGGCTTATCTGCTACATCTACTCCCTCTTGAACTTCAAACCGTTTTTTCAGTTCTTCAAAATGTTGTTTCAATTGAGGTAAATTTTCTATTGCACCAACATTCATTTGCTCAATTTTTTCTTCGAAAGCATTCAATTGTTGTAAATCAATCAATTTTTGATCTATCATTTTACTAAAAATTGCTAGCATGTAATATAACATTTTGTCAAAACCATTGTACTCAAGAGAAGACACAAAACTATCCACAATCTCTAATAACAAAGCTCTGTCGTTTTTATTTACCATGTTTTTATTTAACAATTCTTCAACATTTGTTACTAAATACCCAGTGAGAATATCTCCAGACCCCATTTTTTTTCTCTTTGTGCTCTTATTTAATTCAAGAACATAACTTAATATTAAACTAATTTGATTTTGATCCACAATGTCTTTATTTATCATTGTAGATAAAAGATGTGCTGATTCTACAGAATCAGATTTGACTAACAATGTATGAGCAATTTCTAATAATGTTTTACTTTGATCTTTACCCATAATATCTTTACCTATCATTCCATCAAGAATACGTACAGCATCATCAGGCTGTTTTAATAATAATGTATGAACAATTTCTAATAATGTTTTACCTTGATCTTTACCCACAATGCGTTTATCTATCATTCTATTAAGAATACGTACAGCTTTAGAATCATCAGATTTTACTATCAACTGATTAATCATTTCTAACAATATTGTATTTTGATCTTTACCCACAATATCTTGCTGTATCATTTCATCAATAATAACTACAGCTCCAGAATAATCTGATTTGGCTATCAATGTATTAACAATTTCTAATAGCACTGTACTTTGATCTTTACCTATCAAAGATTTTTTTACCATTACACTAACAAAAACGGATACTTGTTTTTCTCGTTTTGTATTAATAAGATCCAATAAATCTTGCGGTTGTATTATCTTACGTTGTATCATTAATTTAAAAACATTCTCTCCTTTCCACAATACACTATGATCTTTAGATGATAGCAGGCGGTAAAAAATATCTAACATACTATCAAATTGATCTTTCCCTACAAAACCTTTATCTAGAATTACTTTAAAAATATCAATTCCCGCTAAAGCATTTTTTTTTGATGATAATAATGTATTAACGATATCTAATAATGTTGTAACTTGGTTTGTACCTACAACACCTTTATCTATCATGACCTTAAGAACACGAACCGCTTCAGAAGCATCAGATTTTAGAAACAATTTATTCACGATATCTAACAATGTTTTACTTTGATCTTCACCCACAATATCTTTTTGTATCATGAGCTCCAAAATACTCCCTACTCCAAAGGTATCTTTTTGTATTAGTATATTAACAACACCTAACAACATTGTACCTTGATCTGCACCTACAACACCTTTATTTATCATTGCTTCCAACAAACCCACTACCGCGGAAACATCAGATTTTAATAACAATTTATTAACAAAATCTAACAATTTTTTACTTTGATCTTTACCCAAAATATCTTTTTGTATCATGAGCTTCAAAATACTCCCTACTGAAGAAGCATCAGATTTAAATAAAAAATCGAATAATTTCTTACTGTGATTAAGGTCAAAGACATTATTGATTATCATCTTCTCTAAAGCATACAAAATGTTTGATTTATTCAAGATTGATGGATCTGATAATGCTGTATCAAAGTCCTGTATAAGTTTTTCTTGTATAACCTGATTATTCACTAAGTATCTTTTAATTATAAAATCTAAAAAATCCCCAAAATAATAGTTTTTGAAATGGTCGTCAAAGACGTTTAACATTCGAAACAAATCATTATTATCTACAAGAAGATTTATCATAATCTTACTATGCTTAAATTCAGGACTATCAACAAAAAAAGCTAACGAACGTTGGCCTGAATGCATTATGCTGTAAAGAAGTTCAATACATATCCCATATTTTTGATCTTGTACTAATTTTGTTATGATAGATAAATTATAATTTTCATCACCTTCATGACGGAATAACAAAAGAATTACTCTGTAATCATCAAAATTAGCTCTATCAAGGTTAACAAATCGAGTTAGTTTTGCATCTTTTCTCTTATCCAAAATCTGATTATAACGACATATATTAGATCCTAAGCATGTTGCCAAAACACTTCTTTCTACTTGTACAATTTCATCTAATGACACTGTAGAAACAAACTCTTCTTGATTCATTAAATGTAATTCTCCATGTCCGTCTAAGAATAAATCAAAAGATCCATGATTTGTATCAATTTGACATTTTCCATACATACTTTGTATAAAGCTATGTAGATCTGTAGACATCTGCCACCCAAGCTTAGTACACATATCTTGAAATTTTTGTACTACAAATTCTAAATTAAACATATCTTCATTTGACATGTTAAAATTAAAATCAAAATAGCGACTCATAATGCTAACAACATTATTCAAACAAGCTTCTAATTCACAACATTCAAGACCACTACTTTTAGGAATTATTAAACATTGACGATTACCAATTTCTTTCCCATAAAGAGTATATTTCTTTGTTCCAATCATCCGATCTATGGGTGACAATGGTTGTAAAGATTCTAGATCTTGATCTTCAACAAGCATATAAAGACCTTGCTCAATCAAAGAACCTGTAGATGGATCTACCATACCGGAATATAAAATACCAGTTTGATTTTCAAATAACATAGACCAATTTTGATGTACATGATTAGCGTTCGAAGATAAATTACTTCTATTTTCTGGAGTATTGTAAAAATCTTTAAGCTTTTGATGCATTTGATATTCTTCTGTTGTTTTACCCATTTCATGTTTTTGTAAATCATATGTCATGATATTAATTAAATTTTCCATCATAGCTTCAGTACAATTAGTAAACTTATATTTTTTAAATACTATTTGTTGTTCAGAAGCCATTTTTGGTAATTTCGATCCATAATTTTGTTTATAAATCGCTGCAGAAACATATTCTGAAAAAGATTTAATATCATTTAAGGATGGTACAAGCTTTAATATTTTATCAATTTCTTCTGTGTTATATTGTCCATCGTCTAACTTAAATTCATCATTACCCAACAAACCAGACATATAATCTTTTAAATCTTGTTTAGTTGAAGACTTTGCAAGCATATAACTTATCAACAGTTGTTGCGGTGTGCTTTTGGTATAAGGCGATCCTTCTTTTTGACATTCAACCACAGCATTAACCAAAGGTTCTATAAATCTTGCAAAATGCTTAGGTTGAAACTTAGAACCAGCAGCATTAAACCTTGTTTGCATATCCTTGCAATATACTTTTAATTTTTCAGTCAAAGTTATTGCAAAATCATCCCCTTTCATTATCAACGATTCATTTATAAGCTTTAAAATAATTCCTATATCTTTTGGTTCAAATAATTTTACAGGGTTTTCTGGAGCATTGGTTACAACAAATGCTCCTTCAGTACCAGCTATGTGATACATTTGCGCTATCAAATTTTCAACAGAGTTGTTTTTGATGGGTATTCCAAGTTTTGACATTGCTTCTAATTTTTCTTGGCTAAAACCTTTACACACATGTTGCGGACTCAATCGATACCACTGTTCAGCTATCCCTTTTTCTAAATACATCAATCCCCAAAAAGGAGCACAATCTTCATACAACTTTTTTTCTACATCGGTTAATGATCGCTGTGTTACCTCAGCCCCTTGAGGTACTACTTGTTTTTTAGCTTTTGCAGCTTTACCCTGAGCTACCGGTTCACTTTTTTGTAAAGCATCTGCTGCCTGCATCAAAGCTTCAGTTGTTCCTTTAAGCAATAACGGATTAAAACTACCCTGAACTACTCCAACACCAGTTAATAACCCTACTAACAAAATTCGCTTCATCTTAAACTTCCTTATACAAAGCAATGGCCTAACAAACAATAGACACGCCAAACAAACTCACCATAATGATTTTAGTCATCAAGTCACTTTATACAATCAAACTCCATACAATTGGTCCTCTATGTTCCATACAAAATCATTATTTTCAGACATATTCTGCAAACATCTCTTTGTACACAACTCAAAATGCTGTATTAAAATCAACGCACCAAGACGGTATCATCACTTCGAGAAACATCGTCTAATGTTTTGCTTTCCTGACTATCGTAACGCTCACGTTCATACGCCATCATCTTCGATTGCTCTGCATGCTGTACTGGTACTACTTTTGGCTGTACAAAATCCTCTTCACTACCTTTTTTTAATTTTTCAAGCATAGCATTATACTCTTCAAGATGATCTTTTCTCATGCCATACGATAATTTTTTATACAACGTTTCAAATAACAAAGAAATACGATTAATTTCAGCAGTTTTTATAACATTTTTATCAATCATAGATACCAACAATGTATATGCTTGATACCTAACGTCACTATCAAAGCTTTTAGAAGCTGTTGTAATTGCATCAAGAACATATTGCGTCGTATTTTTATCTAACGCATTTTTTTGATATAAAATATCTACAACTTGTTCCAACTTAAAAAAATCATCCTGAATATATATATCCAGAAAATGGGCCATTTTATCTGTTTTAGACAAGAAAACCAACATGTTTTTAACAGCATCAATAAAAGATGCATGCTTAGAAGGATTTGCTAACAACTCCCAAAAAAACTTGTTAAAAAGCAACATATCCTCAAAGATCATTGATTGCATCATAATTTTTTGTATATAATCATAATCTAAAACATTTCCCATACATACTACACGTACAAAATTATGTTTATCTTCAAGCGCTTGTAAATTAATATATCTATCTATCCAAAAAAACTTTTGTTCTTGAACATGATCTTCTAACATTCTCATACTATCAACTACATCTGACCCAACAGTTAATGCAACAATTTCTTTGTCTGCATCTAAAAATTGTAAAGCGCTAAGTTTATGTGCATAAAACGGTTGATTTTCAACAAAAACAACAGCATGACTTACATATAAAGATATGACAAAAGATTCTCCATCTTTTGTAACTTTCATATTAATAGAATCTTGTTGTTGTTTAATCTGTTCAATAATCTCGCTATCAATTTTCCAGCCTAAAACATCACACATGTTTTTAAAGTTTTGGGATACAACATCAATTTTAAAAACATCATCGACTGACATCGTAAAGCCCAAATTTAAAAGTTTACTGATCATCATAACAATATTGCTTGGTCGAGCCCTCATCTCAAAACAATCAAGGCCGCTGCTTTTTGGCACTAATAAATATTTTTTAGTACCAATTGTTTTTTCATAAAGCTTATAACTGACTTCATTGAATCGAATAATTATCTCAGGCAACTTATCTACAAGTTGATCAGAAACTTTTATAAACCCATCATAATCATCAAAAATTTCTTGTGATAATGACGAACCTGTAGATGGTATAATTTTTTTATAAATAACACCGTCTTGATTTTCAAAAAACTGTAACCATTCTTTTTGTACCTGCAATGAACCAACCTGTAAGTTATCAACATGCGCTGCATTACGCGTATAAAAATCACGTAATGCAACACTTAAAGTTACACCTGTAGGTTCATCACCCATCTGATGTTTTTTATGGTTATACGTAGCTATATTTATTAAATTTTCAACCATCGTTTCACCACAGTTTGTAAACACAGAGCCTTTATAATTAATATCATTATTAAAAACTGCAATCTTGGGAAATAACGCTTGATAATTTTGCTCATATATTGATGCAATTGTATAATCATATAAATCCTGTGAATTACTAAAATACCTCAGATCCCTCAATTTTTTTTTATCCAAAATATGATCAATTTCTTCTTCCGTATATTTTTCGTCAGATAAGACAAACTGATCATCACCCAATAAACCTTTCATATACTCTTGCAAATCATCTCGAGTTTTTGATTTTGCAAGCATATAACTAATCAGCAAATGCTGCGGTGTTCTTGCGGGATACGCGGATGTTTCTTTTTGACAATCAACTACAGCACCAACCAATGCATTGACAAAATGACCAAAATCCTTCTTGGTAAAAGCTTTACCATTATCTTTTTTATACCGTCTGCTTTCAGTATTTTGATTTATTTTCATACCATCAGGCTGATTTAAAAGATAACGATACAATCTATCTTCAAGCGCTGCTTTAAATTGGCCTTCATGCTTAATCTTACCGTGCTTGTCAAATGCTGTTGATACAATATGCAACAATGACCCCATGTCTTTTGCTGTAAATAATCTTACAGGATTATCTTGCGCACTCGTAATAGCAAATGAACCAGCAGTCCCTGGTATATGGTACATTTGTACTATTAAACTTTCTATTGAGTTGTTTTCTAAAACTATTCCAGCCTGTTTCATAGCTGCTAATTGTTCCAAAGAAATATCTTGGTACATATGTTTTGGACTCAAACGATACCATTGCTCAGCGATCCCTTTTTCTAAATACATCAAGCCCCAAAATGGCGCACAATCCTCATATAACATTTTTTCTGCATCAGTTAATGGCCTCTTTTTTACAGTAACATCTTTAGATCCTGCCTGATTTTTCGATTGCAAAACTTTACCCTGAGCAGCCACCTCACTTTTTTCTAAAGTTTCAATCGTTGTTTGTAATGCTTCTGTCGTTCCTTTAAGCAATAACGGATTAAAACTACTTTGGACCACTGCGGCACTACCCAATAACCCTAAAAATAAAAATCGCTTCATCTTAAACTCCTTTTTTATAAAGTATCATGTATAAACCATCTACTAAAAATTAATCTCTGTTAGCAATTGGTTATAATAATTCATCATAACTACCCAACAAACAATCAAAAAAATAGTTTTTTCTACTTTTTATTTTAAAAATATATGTATTTTTTTATGATACCAATACGTATATTTTATAAAAAAAGGACATGTATGAAGCAAACTATTTTATTACATTGCACTTTATTAAGCCTTATAATCCCCTGTCATATGTTTACAGCCACACAACTGCCAAGCAGCCTTACAACAATTGCTACAAAAATTGATCGTAGCGTAACGCAAAACACATCGGTTAAACTCGAAAAAATCAAATCTCGCGTTCGCAAAGAATATCCAGTTTCAAAACCAGACTTACCAGTCGTCGTACAAAAAAACACAAATCTTTCATCAGAAGAAAAAACATTTATAAAACATCGTATGAAAAAAATAGAACATACGCTCAAAACCTATCTTGGTATTAACCAGCCACTGCGTATGGCGATTTGTTGCGGCGGACAAGATGCCCCTGCAATGTTATGTACATTAGGCTTACTCCAAGCTGCTCAAGATTCAAAAATACTCGATTCTACATTGTACTTAGTCGCAAATTCTGGTGCAACATGGATGGTTGCTCCATGGTCATATCTTTTCTTACAAAATAAATTATCACACCAAAAAGGCCAATCTTTCATAGACCTAGAAAATCATTTACAAACCACACTCACACATCTTGAAACAACTGCTCAAAAACAAAGTATGCCTCCTATGATCCCTGCGTTTTTAACACATCACCTTGCTCCACAACTGCTGACAAGATTCGGTTACAACCAACCGTTGTCGATTTTAGATATTTACGCAGGATATCTGGCTAACTTTACACTCCGTTTTGCACAAGAAGGACGCTTTCATACCACATGGTCATCCATTGCGCTCAATGCTATGAAAGGAAAAATACCATTACCAATTTGTACCTGTTTGTACAAAGAAAATAATCAAAAATATCATTGCCTAGAAAATTCACCTTTTCAAGCAGGTGCTCCAGCACTCGGTTACATACCAATACAATATTTAGGATCAGAATTTAAAAATGGAATTTTACAGAGCGATAACATGTGCCCAGAATATCCAATTTCCTATTTCCTCAGTATTTATAGCTCTAAGCAAGCAGGAATAGCTCGTCAAAATTATCATCAATTAATTGAACGATTTGCATACAATCCTCACATCACGGTTACGGGAAATCATATAGAATTACCCGTAAAAACTTGGATAAAAACTATCTGCTCAACGCCGCTGCCCGCACAAACAGTTTCTGCATTTGTACATAATTTTACCTATCAACAAACCAACTCGCCTATAAAAACACAAAAATATCTCGAGTTACTTGATTGTGCTGCGCAAAAATCGATTTCAATTGATCCTTTAATAAGCCGTCCTGAACGAAAAATTGATGTGTTATTTTTATGTGATGGTTCTTCAGATGAAAAAGCACTCCTGAACACCATTCAACATGTACTTCCTTTAAAAAACCAAACTAATCAAATCATGCGTTCAGAGACTATGATTATTATCAATGATCCTCACAACAAAAATTATGATGCAACACAGCCAACCTGTTTCTATTTCCCTGTGACAAAATATATATCTAAAAGCCCAAACAGCTTTACCTATAATCCGCACATACCTCCGATGATGAAAGAAAATTTTGAAAGTAATTTAGAAACAATTATTGAAACATTACAACTCGTTGGCCAGGCAAAGTACCCTGAAGCATCAAAAAAATAGTACTCAAAAAAAAACGGCTTGATGTTTTTATGTCAAGCCGTTTTTGTTACGAATGCTAATAATTTATTTTTATCAGTTATCGATTTTTCAAGTTGCAACTGATATGCCTTTTTCAACAACTCTCCCAACTCTTTGCCTTGGGCATACGATATTAAATCTTTACCCGATAACAATGGCTCTTGCCCGTGATATAAAACTGTTGCTGCGCGTGCTTGATGAATGCATTGCTCAATCATCTCTTCAGGCCACCAACATACCGCAATTTCACACAATGCTTGTATGCTTCCTGCAGGCATTAAGAAATGCGCAAACCACTTATAGGCTAATTCATTATTTTCTTGGACCAATATCGGAATATACCGCACATACCATGCCCACAATGCTGCCTGATGAACCATGTCTTGTGATCCAATATAACGCTTCAACCATGCGGTTAAAACATGCAATTGCGATGGTGTGATTTTTTCATGAATCGTAACATACTGCAAAGGTGCTTCGTTTAACCTGACAGCCATAAACGCCCATGAAGCAATTAATCGTTGCTGACCATTGATGTGATCATGCTGCGCCAAACAATCCAGACTATCATACAATTCCTGATCAAAATGAATATTGGGAATAATATCTACCAATCGATCAATCGAAGCAAGCCACTTAAGCCCCAATGAAGGTTTTTGAGATTTTAAAAATAATTTAGAAAATTCTTGCTCAATGCGCTCAACAGATACTTCAGAAATATCCATACCTCGACATACTTGGCTGAGTGTTTGATCAACTTGCATTTCAAATCGTGCTACAAATTGCATCACGCGAAATAAACGCAAAGGATCTTGTACAAAAAATGAAACATCAGGAGATCGTAATATTTTATGCTGTAAATCAATTAACCCATTAAATGGATCTATCAATTCTTTAGAATACACATCAATGCCCATAGCATTCACCGTTACATCACGACGACGAAAGGCTTGATCAAAGCTCATATGAGGATCTAATTCAACAGTTGGTTTGCGACCAAAACTATCACGACGAGGAATAGACCAATCTGCATCAAAACCCTGCAGGCGCAATACTCCAAAAGATTTACCTACGAAACAAACTTTACCAAACTTTTCTAAAATATCTTTGAGCTCATCAAAGGAAAGATGGTACACTTCAAAATCTAAATCTGATCCAACGCAACCCAAAACGCAGTCTCTTACAGCTCCTCCAACTAACAAAACACGACCACCTTGCTGATAAATCTCATCAAATATATTTTTTACTTGCGGATTATTCTGTATAATCTTTGCAATACAAAATTGAATACGTTCTTGCATGTGAGTCATATATACTTCCATCATTTACGATGAATCTTTAAAGGAATTTTATGAAAAAACTTTTTATCAGCTTAATGCTGATACTGTTTACTATACCTATACACACAAAAATATCTACACCTAAAGTACCACAAAAAGTTTCTGAGTTTTTTGCCAGATCAAAAGAAGAAATATCTCATCATGAATTTAATAACGTACAAAAAGTACACATCGAATGCTCTGATTGTACAATCACCACAGAAACTTGGAAACAACCTTGTACATTAATTGAGATACACAAAAAAGGTAAAACTCATTTTTGTGAAAATTGTACGCTTAAACACCAACAAAAAGATGGTAATTTGCATGCTATTTGTGCTATGCAAAATCCTAAAATAAAAGGTCATTTAAAAATTCATGTCCTTACCCCAGAACATACACCTATTCAGATTTCCAACAAACACGGATCCATCGTGATCAAAAATCATAATGGACCTTTAGATCTTTCAACAGAATTTGGAAATATCACCATTACCGGTGGTAACAACACAGCGATTGCAAAAACATTACATGGCAACATCACCGTACAACGCAAAAAAATGCTGAATGGACATTGCCTGAACCTTCAGGCAGAGCATGGCAACATAACGCTTATGGTTCCCCAAGATTTTAATGCCGATATGCAAGCGCACACTCAATATGGAAAAATAGAATCAGCGTTATTTATTTCGCTGCAACCTTACACAACTTTGATTAACTATGATTTTTTTAAATACATACAAAACAATATTCATGGCTGGATAGGACAACCACAAAATAATTCTGATAATTGCACCGCTTTACTTTGTTCTAAATATGGCACTATCAAAATTATGCCGTACCAAACAAAAACACCTTCCAAAAAATAATAATCTGCTATAACATGAGCTAACATCAAAAATAAAAAGCGATAAAGGACTTATATGCGTATACCAACCTATATTTTTTTCAATCTTAGTCTTTTAATCAGCAGCATGATGCAACCTGTCATGGTTTCATTTGACCAAACAGATGCAAACATTCAAGCAAAAACCGTTCAAGCACACATTCAATTAGAAAATGAGTCCATATTAAAACAAACTATGAGCATCTCTGTCGATAGACCTGAACTTAAAATAGGCTCTGTAATCTATCAGCCAACAGCGGAAAAAAAATATATCCCCGAGTTTGCAAATAACCAAGAAATTTTTGAACATGATGTTACTATCACTATTCCTATACAAAACATGATTGCTCCACAGCCAATCGAAGGATATGTTCACGTCAGTTTTCTAACACTGCCAAACAACACCATGCATGAAAAAATATATCAACTATCTTTTGAGCAGTCAGCAGATCAATCTGTCGATGGCTATGACGCTTCAGTACGCCCAAGCTCATACAGCAACTATGCAGGTCCTGTAAAAACAAAAAAATCTTTTACAGATGCTTTACAAGAATCTGTTCAAAATAATAACAATATCTGGATCAGATTACTCTTTGCATTTTTACTCGGGTTACTACTCAGCCTCACTCCGTGCATTTACCCTATGATTCCTCTAACTATCGGAGTTTTGCACAATAATAACCAATCGAAATCTCTTGCTCGCAATTTCTTAGGGTCATTGTGCTATGCATTTGGCTTATCTACAACATTTGCATCACTTGGGTTACTTGCTGCTTTTGCAGGAGCATCGTTTGGTAGCTTACTGTCACAACCAATTTTTGTGTTAGTACTCGTTGCTTTTATTGGCTACATGTCACTGACTATGATTGGTGTTATTGATTTAAAAATGCCTTCTTTTTTACAGCGCGGCACTCAGTTCAATGGCGCTTTTGGTCCATTTTTATCAGCATTTTTATTTGGTATCATTAGCGGTACAGTTGCTTCACCATGCGTATCACCAGGACTTGCATTACTTCTTACGCTGGTTGCTACCATGGGTAATGTATTTGCAGGATTTTTATTATTATTCTGTTTTGGTATCGGCATGAGCGTACCTCTTATTATTATTGGTACATTCTCATCTTCTATGAACATGCTGCCACAAGCTGGTATGTGGATGGTTGAAATCAAAAAAGCTCTTGGGTTTGTAATGCTTGCAACATGCTTGTACTACCTCAACAATATTTTACCATCAACGCTCTTTAACTGGGTCCTATTCAGCTACGTTTTATTTGCAGCATTATTTTACATTATTGATGCTCAAAAAGATCATGAAAAACGCCCAAAAACAATCAAAAGCTTGCTAGGAATTATACTGCTTGCTCTTGCTGTTGTCGTAGGCATACGCGCTTATGATAAAATGACCACGGTTCCAAATACTCAAAACCAAGAAAATGGCGTTATATGGAACGATGACTACGAACAGGCTGTACAGAGTGCCATTGATGATAAAAAATTAATCCTGCTTGATTTTTGGGCTAATCACTGCACAATCTGTAAAGCTATCGACAAAAAATTATTCCAAAAAGATGTTGTTTGGAAAACATTGCAACATAAATATGAATTTGTAAAAGTTGATTGCACTTCAAGCTCAAACGAACAAAGCAATAAACTTAAAGAAAAATATCATGTATTTGCACAACCTACTATTTTGGTGATACAGCCTACAACAGGCGCTGTCATTAAAAAATGGTCATCAGAACCATACAGCATGTCACCAGAAGAATTTATAAACGAAATGTTAGCTTTATAAGTAACAGAAATTGAACATAAAAAAGCTCCTGATAAAACAGGAGCTTTTTTTATATAATCGTAATTCTTAACAACATTTCTTACGTTTTCTAAGATCATCAACCATGCGTTGCTTATGTTGCTGTAACTCTTCTTCCATAATTTTCATCGTTTCATCAATCAAAGGGTACATGTCTGCACCATCACGATCAACAACCAAATCATAATGTTGTGATTTAACACGTACTTCCACATTCATGATGTGATGGTTATGATGACCTTCAAGCACTACATGCACAAAAACAGATTCAGGATCTTCTTTGGACATGTATTTCTTAAACTTTTCTACGTATTTGATAACGTACGCTTCCATAGCCTGTGACGGCTCTGTTCCACGAAATATTATTTCTAATTGCATAGCAAATCCTTTTTTTACAACAACTGCCTATGATGCAACCAACATAACATGCTACGTGATCAACTACAAGATTGTTAATGCTACTTCAAACATACCCAAAGCTTTAAGGCTCTTTTAAAACGCATTCAAAAATAAAACCAGATTGATTTACATGTTAATTTAATTTTTTTCATTACCACTTATACCTGATTTACTTGGCAGTCAAGATCTTTACCGTTGGTTCGTAGCGCGCTAAAATATCTATAATTTCATCATTTCCAACAATACAAAAATGATCAAAGTTTGTATCATTAGACAATCCACAACTTGTTAATGAAAGCGATTTTGCATAATTCGAATTGATGATTTTAAAAAAACTCCAATTTGCGTAAAAATCATCACCATGTTTTTTTGTTAAAATGGCAAATATGTCAAAAGCCCAACTTTCATTCGTGCATTTATAAGCATCTGCACCATTAAAAAATAAAATTTCTATTTTTTTATCTTTTTTTGCGGAACACAATTTAATTTCTATGCCTTTGTATGACATGTGAAAGTCTTCTATGAAAAATTTTCCGTCAATATGAGCAATGGGATGCCAGTGTGACCATTCTTCCATACACTATTCTTTTCCATATGTTTAAGTTTTGTAAATTTGTCTTTTCCAAGGTATAACAGCATCTTTATTATGTTCCGTAATCAAAGGTTGCAATTGTCTCATGTCAATTTTATATCTGTATAAAAGAGCTATTAGGTTTTTCATGTCTTCATAATTTAAAGGTTCATCTATAATGTAAAGATATAGCTCATCACCCACTCCCCCTGTTGTTTTTATACAAGATATATTCTTTATCCATGTAAAAAAAATGCTTTCATCAAGTTGAGAATAAAAATATACTTTTTTACATACGATATAATTTTCATTCATTTTGATCCCTTTTATTGCTTTTGAGGCATAACATTCCAATGTCTTTTACCATTTTTACTTGTCACGTCCCAATGAGGCCCACCATGAGCTAAAGATCCTTTGCCTGTTGCGGTCCATGCATTACCTTTTTCATCAGGCCATCCAACAACACCTGTTTTAGGATGTCGCACTTTTTTTCCGTCCCAATTCTTCTTTGGAATAAAGCCATCTTTTTCTGTAGGCTTTCCAGGAGCTTGGGCATCATTTTGTTGATCTTCTATCTCTTTGTTATTACTTTGAGTAAACGCCATAATTTCTTGTGGTTTAAAACAGAAGTTGTACTGCGCTACTTTGTCTTTAAAACATGCATTAACCGCACAGCCTACTAAGCCACCAACGACTACTCCTGCGCAAACTCCTACAGGCCCAAACATCGATCCAAAAGATGCACCGCAACCGATATCAACAGGTATGGTAAGTCCTGCAACAGCTCCAATTGGTATGAGCATGTTGTGAGCGACGATCTGTTGTCGACCGACCAAAAAGGTATGTGTCTTTTTGATTTCAAGGGTATACACGTTGAGTTTTTCATGGACAATTTCAACATCATTAACTTCAATAGTTGTATGGTTACCGCACAGCAGTCGGTCTCCAGCATTGAGTTTGTACGCTGCAACCCAGACACTATCTTGAGGCCGATAGAAAAGTTGCAAAGGGGTACAGATGATAGGATTTGAGTTGTTGGGAAAAGTTACGATGCAATAATAATCAGTTTCACTGATTCCAGCAGATTGTATTTTTTTGGTTACAAACGTGTTGCTGTATTCATCATAGCTCGTAATTTTTAGATTTTGTCCATTTTCTATGTATGGAATAACGCTACTGATTTGCCAATCGCTACCGTTAGCATCTTGAATGAGTGTGTTTTCACTAAAGCCATGCGGATACGTGATTTTACAGAACAAGAAAATAAGAAAAAAACATATATTTTTATTTTTCAACATCGCCACTCCTTTATGAGTGGCAGCATAGTTTTATGAAATTAAAAAATCAATACGTGGTTTTTAAATGTAAAAAATCCACCCAAATACTAAAGTATTAAAAGTGGATTTTTTTAGAACTTTTCACCGTTGAGTTACTGTTCAGATAAACTCTTATTTTCTTTTAGATCGCGTTACAGCAGTCCATAAGACAGGAACACTTTTAAGATCAACAGCTTTACGCAAGACATTTTCAAAAAATGCTTGATGCGACTTTTCAAAAATAACAGCATTACGAAGTATCAGTTCAATGCGCATAGGAGCATTTCCTACTTGGCGCGCTTTGTATAAAAATAATTGCTGCTGATTTTTAAACAACGGAGCTTTTGCAAGCGCTTCGATAAACAAATCACTTAAAAAACGGTCTGTTAAACGCATTTGATAGCGATCCCACACTTCTTGAACCAATGGCAAAACTTTACCGATGTTTTTGCCGCTCTTACAAGAAATGTTGAGTACTTCTAATTTTTTGAGCACATGCTCATACTGCTCCAAAGACATGTTGTGCAATAATTTTGTATCATCAGTCAGTAAATCTTGCTTGTTAAACAAAACAATAACTGCTGATCCATTCTCCAAAGCATATGATGTTAATTTTAATTCTTGCGCTGTTACATCAGGCTCTTGAACATCCATAACCATAAGCACAATATGAGCACGCTTTGCAGCTTGCAAGCTATTGGTTACCATCATTTCTTCAAGACCTTCATCAACGCTGCTTTTTTTACGAACTCCTGCAGTATCAATCAACTCGATCACGTTTTTTTGAAACGCTATACGCTTACGCAAAGCTTCACGTGTTGTACCTGCCATAGGAGACACAATAGAAAAATCTTGCTTTAACAATTGATTCATCAATGATGATTTACCTGCATTCGGTCGACCCAGTAAAGCTACACGAAACTCAGGAGTTTCATCAATAACTTTATGAATTACTTTAACTTCCGAAAGCAACTGAACCACACGATCTAAAACGTCTGCGATAGTGCGACCATGAAGCGCTGAAACACCATATAACTCTTCAAAACCAAGCTGATAAAATTCATGAACGCCATCTTCTTGATGTTGCGAATCAACTTTATTAATTAATATTAATGTTGGCTTTTCAAACGTATGAAGCAAACGCGCAATACGTTTATCCTGCTGCGTAACACCCACTTGAACATCAACAACCATTAAAAATAATGATGCCTCTTGTAAAATTTGCTGCACTCTTTGCGTTACAACAGCTGTCATTTCATCTGATGGTTTAACTAAGTCAATCCCACCTGTGTCAATTAATTCAAATGTCGTATTATTCCAAGTTACCAAATCGGTAACCATATCACGAGTTACACCCTCTTGATCATATGCTAAACTTTTAACTTTAGGAGCAATACGATTAAACAAAGAAGATTTTCCAACATTCGTACGACCTACCAATGCCACTTTATGCATTAAACTCATCTGTATCCTTTATAATTTCTCGCACAGTACCCCCAAATTGATTGAGCAAGGCGTGTGTTTTGTGCCATTTTTTACTATCTGAAATATCGATAGCCTTTTCATTTTTTGCGACTGGCATAAAATGCGTTGGTTCTTTTCGATTAAAATTTTTATACGGTTGCTTATATGTCGAAACCGCTTTCGATGTCCCAACAACTCCGACAGGAGCTGAAGCGACTCTGTCTGATGCAGGTAACGACACAACAGGCGCAGGCTGCGCTACTTCAATTTTTGTAAAATGTACAACCAATGTTACCTGATACCCAAATATCGTGTTTAAAGATTGTTGATATGCTGATTTTTGAGTTATAAACAAATCTTGAAACAAAACAAATTTTTTTAACGTTATAATTTCAACAATATTTTTTGTGCGATTAAAATCTACAATATCAGTGCTGTGTAATATTGACGCCAACACAGGATCAATATGCGCCGTAACAACAGTCACAAACTGCTTCCATATACTTTTCAATTCTAATGCTTCTTGACCCACTACATCATTTAATTTATTTTTTTTTTTGATCGTCAACAACAGAACGATTTTGATATTCACCAGCCGATACACGAATAAGCGCCGTCTCGAGCAGCAACTGTTTTTTACTTGTTTTTGCCAGAACTATATCAAGCTGAGCTAACTGATCAAGCCAAAGGATAAGGTTCTGCACCGTTACCGCCTGCAATTCACTATCAAGCACCGTTTGAATATCCAAACTATATTTTGCGGTGCCACCATACTTTATAACAATACAATCATACAAAAGTTCAAGTAACCGTTTAAGAATGTAATCAGACGAAACAGACTTTGTTCCAAAATCATGCATTAAACGAATGACTGCCTGCTGATCTTGGCGCATCACACCCGACAACAACTGATATAAAACCTGATCATCGATGTGACCCAAAACTGCCAAAACAACTGACTTGGTAACCTTAGATTCTGCAAAACGTGCTTGTTCTAATAAATTTAAAGCATCTCGCAATGAACCTTGCGTCACTTGAGCGATTGTTTCAAGACCAGCATCTTCATACGCGATTGATTCTTGGGTGCAAATATGACGCAGATGCTCTACGATACATGTTTCTTCTATCGGATTAAACAGAAGCTGAAAGCAACGTGATCGAACTGTATCTGGTAATTTTTGAGCTTCAGTTGTAGCCAAAATAAACACAACAGACTTTGGCGGCTCTTCAAGCAATTTAAGCAACGCATTAAAAGCTGCTTTGCTTAACATGTGAACTTCATCGATCAAATATATTTTTTTACTGCCTAAAACAGGCAAGAACGAAGATGTATCGATAATATTTCGAATGTTATCAACACCGGTATATGATGCCGCATCAATTTCTATAAAATCAGGATGTTGTCCTTTTTTCATAGCCATACATGATGAACATTCTAAACAAGGTACCGATGTCTTAGGATTTTTTTGAAAATCAGGCAAAGCTGTACAGTTGACCGCGGTTGCAAAAACACGCGCTGTTGATGTTTTACCACATCCACGTTGCCCTGATAAAAGATACACAGGAAAAAATTGATTCTTAAAAAGACTGTTCTGTAAAATACGAACAACTAAATCTTGTCCAACAATCTCTTGAAACTGTATCGAACGCCATTTACGAGCTAAATTAAGAGATATTTTTTCCATGATAACCTTGTATTATAAACAAAAGAGAGAAGTTAATACAAATTTGCACATACCCCTGCTGCTTTCTTCCGAACCTGACAGATTAAGCACTACAAACTTTACCAACTTCTCTCAGTTTTACAATTCGATTACAATCAAACAATGCACATTGCAACCAAGATGCTAACAACTGGCGGAGAGAGAGGGATTCGAACCCTCGATGCCTTTTTCAAGACATACATGATTTCCAATCATGCTCTTTCGGCCACTCAGACATCTCTCCAATAGCAACGACTATGCTCGATGTTGTCTTTTTGGAGATTTTTTCAATACCACAGTTTTTTTGCTAGATGTTTTATCTGCATCATCTTCTTCTGCATCAAGTAATGCACCATCAGAAGTACGAGATAATTCTTTAGCAGCCTTTTGATCTTCAACAACTTTTCTCGCTGTTTCTGAACGCTGCGATGCTCCGCGAAGAACACCTTCTTTTAAGAAATCTAACACAAAAGCGATACCTTTTACTGAATCATCATTTCCAGGTATTACGTATGAAATACCACTTGGATCTGTGTTTGTATCAACTAAAGCAACTACTGGAATATGTGCTGCAATTGCTTCTAAAAGAGCTGTTTGTTCTTTACGAACATCAATTACAACAACCGCACCAATTGGCATGCTGAGAGTTTTCAAACCACCAAACGTTCTTTGTAAACGCTCAGCAAGTTTTTGAATTCTAACAACTTCTTTTTTGGTGTATTGTGAATTTTCATTTAATGATTTAGCAACAATATCATCATAGTGTAACAATTTTGTTACAGCTTTTTTAACTTGTGCGTAGTTAGTGATTGTTCCACCAACCCAACGATAATCCACGTATGGCATGTTTGTAGCTTGACCAACTTGGACGATTGCGTCTTTTGCTGGTTTTTTTGTACCAACCCATAACACAGTTTCACCGCGTGCAACAACCGCCTCTAAAAAGGTTGACGCTTTTTGAAGAGCTTTTGCAGTTTTGGAAATATCAATAAGATGTATTCCACCTCTATGTCCCCAAATATACGGTTCCATTTTAGGACACCATCTTGATTTTTGGTGACCAAAGTGAAGACCAACGTCAATCAATTGTCTGAAATCTATCATAGAAATACCTTTTAGGCCCTTTGTTAATGTACGGATGAACAATGTTATTTACATATATCTATATCGTACAAAAATTTAGAACAAATTACAAATTTTACCTTTTATTCTGCACCAATTGCTTCGCCTTTTTTAATAACCGATGCATATTTGCGCCCTAACAACAACGCTACAATGGTCCAAAGAGTCACAACAATCGCAAAAAAACCTGAGAACAATGCTAAATAAGCAGGTGTTCCAACCAAAGCAGCTTTTTGTATAGTTCCGATAACACCAGAACCACATGCTTTTGCAAATCGTTGCCCAAATGACTCAATCCATGCTTTGGATTTAAAACGAATATCTTTCACTGTTGGGATATACAAAGCTTCACGAAGCGGTGATGCAAATGCATAATTCAACATACCAAGAGCCATAAACACAAACATAATCGCTTGTTCATTATAAACAAGCATGAAATATGCCAATAAAGCCCCTGTCAACAACGGAATAAGTACTAAGCAAACACGCTCACCTAAACGTTTAATCAAAACACGAGTACCCAAAAACGAAAGCAGGAATCCTACAAAATGCATCAGGAAACGTTGTTTAAACATTTCACCTGTAAATGCGGCGCTATCTTTTGCAGCTGCTTGCAGCAAGACTGTTCGCTGAATACCAAGAACAACGTTAACCAATTCGTAGAAAAACATCATGCCAAAAATACCAAGAATATAGGGATGTTTCATCATCATCACAAGACCAGACAAAACACCTGTCTCAGCTTTACCCTTGTCTTCTTGCTTTTGTTCATACTTATGCACAGCTTCATAACCATCCAAGCTTTTTTGCTGAGCAGTATTGAGCAAAATGTAAATAATAAAAGGAGAAACCGCAAGTAACAACGAAGCACCCACGAGCAACACCTGATGTATGTACACAGAAGACCAATGCAAACCACCCAAGAAGCTTGTTGGAACAAACAGCGCCCACGCAAGACCTGCCGTTACCATACCACCCACCTTAGAGCCTGCAATCAAAAGAGCGTATCCCTTTTTTGCAGTTTCAGGTTCCGTGACAGAGTTTGCAAAAGACCAAAACACACTGACAACAAACGGCACAAGTCCTTCATAAAACAAATACACAAACCAACCAAATGTACGATCAGGGTTTGGTATCGTATTATTTAAACCTATCACAGGATCTTGCAATAAATATGCTATGACAATGCCACCAACGCCATACAGTAAACTATAAAAAACAAGCAGGTGAAACCGGCTTAAATAATCTACCAGTTTTGCGTACAACAACGTCATAGGCAACAATACAAACATTGAAAAAAACTTAACTTTGTACAGATATTGCGAGCCGACGATCTGAGCAAACAGAACGTCTTTCATCTCTTTTAAAACAGTGTAAGAACCAATAACGCAAAAGAATGCGAGCATAAGCCAAAATATTTTTTTGCGCTCTTGTGTATCAAGATCTATTGAAAGACCAATCTTACTTAATATCGACACAGTGATCCTTTCATTTTGTTATAAAGCAAGGACTTCCCATTTCAGGAAGTCCTTGCCACACATCTTACAATTACAATTTATTTAGCACCAATAATCTTATTCTCTTTGATAGCCTTTTCATACGTTTTTCCGAGTAACCATGATGTTATAAACCACAACGTCATAATACCACCAAAAAACAGTATGTAAGCCAATCCAAACCACCCTGCGTGAGAAGCTTTGCTGGTAACATTAGCAAACAAACTACCAAAACCTTTTGAAAACTTTGTTCCAAATGTGTCAATCCAAGCTTTAGCCTTAAATTTCATATCTTTTGTCGCAGGAATATAGAGCGATTCACGAAGCGGATAGGACAATGAATAATTAATGGTACCCAAACCAATAAAAACATACAATATAGATTCTGCGCTATAGGTCAACACAAAAAATATTAAAAGTACCGTAACCGTTAACGGAACCACAAGCAGACATTTTCGAACATCAAGCTTTTTAAATAAATACTGTGCTCCAATTAACGATAAAAACAATCCATACAGATGCATCCAATAACGCTGTAGAAACATTGCTGCTGTAAAATCAGCCATAGATGTTGCAGTATCACGCAAAAGACCTATACGTTGAAAATTCAACAATACGTTGAGCGTTTCATAAAAAAAGACGAGCCCAAAAATACCCAAGATATAAGGCGAACTAAGCAACAGCCGAATACCTGACAACATCCCAGTTGATGACTCTTTATCATCTTTTTGATGCTGCTTTTCAAGCTGATACACAGCTTCATACCCATGCAGATAGTGTCCAGGAACTACGCGAATTAAAATAACCAAGAAAATAGGCACACACAGCAACATGACCGATACTATACCCATTAAAAGCTGATGTGATACAACGTCATGATTAATAATACCAAATCCATTTAAAACGTTTGCGTGCGACAACAAATACCACGCAAATAAAGCCGTTAAAATACCACCGACCTTTGATCCTGCAACCAACGCTGGATATGTGTTTTTAGCTTCATCAGGACTTGAAACAGAATTTAAAAACGCCCAAAAAACACCCACCACAAAAGGCGAGTACCCTTCTAAAAAGAAGTAAAAAACCCATCCAAAAATTCGATGCGGGCTTGTATCTGTATTATAGAGTCCAATGGTTGGATGACCCAGGAAAAATGCAAATAGCGCTAAAATAGCACCATATACCAAGCTATAAAAGGCTAACAGTTGATATCTTCTAAAATAATCAACCAACCGAGAATAGAGCAATGCTGCTGGAATCAAAAGAAAAATCACGATAAATTTTGCCGTCGGCAAGTATTCCTTGCCCACAAGACTCACAAAAACAGAGTCTTTAAGCTCTTTTGCTATCGTGTAAGACCCGATTACAAAGGCAAATGATAATGTTAATAGCGAAAATTTAAAACGCTCGTATTTACTATGAAACCCTAATGAAAAAAAACCCTTGAAGAACAAATAAAGTCCCCCCAGCACTGAAGCCATATGTATATCCTTAATCAATTTTTAAATAAATCTGTTGTATATAACTCGATAACTTCAATTTTATGCCAATAAAAATGGCTCTCAAAGACGAAAAACGCCTTTAAAAGCCCTTGTTAAGCATCGTTAAAACTACAAATATACATACAACACTGATTTCTGAACACATAAGAAAACACCGGACTAGACCCGCGTATCATACGACCTCTAAAATTAGTTAATACATCACTTTAAATAAGATTTTTTTGTAACCCAGATTTTCAATCAGTATAGCACGACTCCTCATTCCCGCAAAGAATTTATTCTCATCGAAACATTCTTGATCCAATCAACGTTCTCAAAAAACAGCTCCTGAAGAGGCAAAATATGATTTACGAAAGGCTTTTTATTTGGTATCTTTTAAAGAGCCACTTTCTATATAAAATCATAAGAATTTGGTTATCTTTTAGCATAGGAATCTGACACATGATTGAAGAACATAAAATGACAAGTTCGAAGCCGTTTGTTGCACCAGAAGTGCTTCAGCAACCGACTTCCGACAACATTCTTCCAATTTTGCCCCTTAAAAACATTGTGGTGCTGCCATCCAGCATCATACCTATTATTGTGGGCAGAAAATCATCAGTTCTCGCTGTAGAAAACGCTTTGAAAAATCACAATAAAACAATTTTCATTACAGCTCAAAAACGCCCTGAGACAGAAAACCCTTCTCAGAGCGAACTATTTGAATTTGGAACCAAATCGACCATCTTGCAAATGATGAAGATGCCAAACAACTCGTTAAAAATATTGGTTGAAGGCAACAGTAGAGCTATGATGATAGAAACCTATCAAACAGAAGACTTTACTTCAGCTTTAATAACTGAATGCCCTACAGAGTATTCAAGCAAGATAGATCTAGAAGCAACTTGGCGTAACTTAAAAACAAGTTATTTAGCCTATACCAAGCTCAACACCAAAGTTCCTACAGATCTTATCGGTCTGACGGAAACATCTCAAGATTTAGACACGATAACCGATACTATTGCGGTACATGCAAATATTTCTTTTTTAGATCGTCAGCGTATTCTTGAAACAACAAACCTTCAAGAACGCATGATGCTTCTTACCATTCTTATCGAACAAGAAATGGAAATTTTGCAAACAGAAGAACGCATTAAAGGTCGTGTACAAACTCAAGTTGAAAAAAACCAACGAGAGTATTATTTAAACGAACAAATTAAAGCAATTCACAAAGAACTTGGTCGCGATGATCATTCTTTAGAAATTGATGCTCTGCGCGGCAAAGTCAAACACCTACATCTTCCAAAAGAAGTATTTGAAAAAACAGAGCGCGAACTTAACAGATTAGAACAAATGCCATCAATGTCTGCTGAGTCAGCAATCAGCAAACACTATATTGATTGGATTTTAGCGTTACCTTGGCATAAAAAAAGCAAGGATAGCGTCAGCATTGTTGACGCACAAAACATTTTAAACAAAGAACATGCTGGCCTTCAAAAGGTAAAAGATCGTATTTTAGAGTTTGTTGCAGCACAAAAATATTCTCAAGACCTAAAACGAACTCCTACCATTTGTTTAGCTGGTCCCCCTGGTGTAGGTAAAACATCATTGGCAAAATCTATAGCAAAAAGCTTAGGTCGCGAATTTACACGCATATCACTGGGTGGCGTTAAAGATGAAGCTGAAATCAGAGGACACCGACGAACCTATATCGGCGCACTTCCTGGAAAAATTTTGCACGCTATGCGCAAAACAAAAACAATCAATCCCGTCATATTGCTTGATGAGATTGATAAATTATCCCACGATATCACTGGTGATCCTGCAGCTGCGTTACTTGAGGTGCTTGATTCAGAACAAAACAAAACATTTGTAGATCATTTCATAGACACTGAATATGATTTATCAAACGTTATGTTTATTGCTACAGCAAACAGCACAGAAAATATTCCATATGCTCTATATGATCGTATGGAAATTATTAATCTGCCTGGGTACACAGATACTGAAAAAGTAACAATTGCTCAAAGCTTTTTGATCCCAAAAATGCTCAAAGAGTATCATTTAAAAAAATCTCAAGTCAAAATCAAAACTGAGATTATTTTACAAACGATCCAAGAATACACCAAAGAAGCTGGCGTACGTCAACTTGAACGACTTATAGCAAAAATAATGCGTAAAAGCATTCAAGAATTTTTACAAAACAACGATCTTAAATCCATTACCGTAACTCCTGAAAAATTAACAAGCTGGATAGGTAACGATAAATTTAAGAAAACAGAACTTTGGAAAAAACCAGATGTTGTAGGCATTGGAACCGGACTTGCTTGGACTGAGCTTGGCGGTGATGTGTTAGAAATTGAAGTGAGCATCATGCCAGGAAAAGGTGGCTTTACAACCACAGGACAACTGGGCGAAGTTATGCAAGAATCAACACAAACAGCATACAGCTATGTACGATCAAAGGCTCCAAAGCTTGGGATCAAAAAAACTGACTTTACCAACAACGATATCCATATCCACTTCCCAGAAGCAGCAACACCAAAAGATGGATCTTCTGCTGGTATAACCATAGCTTCAGCACTTATTTCTGCATTAACAGGTATTCCGTTCAAAAATCATATTGCTATGACAGGAGAAGTGACACTCAGAGGTCGCGTACTCGCTATTGGCGGACTGAAAGAAAAACTACTCGCAGCTCAACAACACGGTATCACAACCGTAATCATTCCAAAAGCTAATGAACCAGATTTACTTGACTTTAAAAATGATATATCCAAACTAAACATAGTATTTGCAGAGCACATGGATTTCGTATTACAACAGGTACTTTCAAAGGACCCTTTTAAAAGAAGAATCCCTATGGCATCTACAAAACGTTCAAAAAACAAACAAAAAACTAAATAATGTTTAAACAAACCTTTTAAAGGATTTTTATGAACAAAATGCTTCTTATCGTTCTTGCAGCTCTTCCTGTTCTTGGTGGTTGTTGGGGCAAAAAAACAGAAACACCTGTAGAAACTATGGCTGTAGAAACAGTAGTAATTCCTGCTGAAGATGCAGAACAAGCTTTAGATGATTCAGGCATGGC
Source organism: Candidatus Babeliales bacterium (assembly GCA_018061805.1). Taxonomy (GTDB): domain Bacteria; phylum Babelota; class Babeliae; order Babelales; family Chromulinivoraceae; genus JACPFN01. The sequence continues at coordinate 43,153 of JAGOTL010000004.1, read as the reverse complement.
AGCAGATTCAGATGTTGAATCAGCTCTTGATGAAGAAAAATAACACTCTTCAATGTTTGACATAAAAATAGGCTCGTTTAAGCGAGCCTATTTTTTTATCTTTTTTTGCAACACATATAAACCCAACTCTCAATCTATTCTGGCCATACGTTTTTCCATTGTATGCGCCATGATAAAAAGAAACATTCATCCACAATTATACGTTCTGATTACCGACAGACTGTTCACGCAAAACATGTTTTATTGCATTAAGGGCACTTTGAAACAATTCTTCTACGCTCAATTGCGCAGAATCTAAAACAATAGCCCCCTGGGGAATAACAAGCGGCTCCATAGGACGTTTCATATCCATCTCGTCTCTATGTCTTATTTGCTGCAACGCTTCGTCATGGGTCAAAATTCTTCCTCTTTTAAGCTGGTCTCTTTGAAATCTATGAGCGCGCAACTCAGGCGTAGCATCAACATACAATTTTACTTCTGCCTGTGGATATATTACAGAACCACACGCACGACCTTCTACAACGGTATCTTTATCTTGTACTAAAAGGCGTTCATAAATTCTTAAAATCCCTCGTGCACCGTCATGCTGTGCCAACATTGCTGCCATTTTAGATATCTCAGGATCTTTTAAAAATAACGTGATATTGTCTATCCAAAAAACTTTGATCAAACCTTGTTCATAGACATAAACAAAATTCCCACTATCAAAAATGGCTTGAATATCATGCAGATCTGGATTTTGTATTTTTGCAAAATCGTAATTGTAAAAATCTCTTAAAATATATGCAAGACCTCGATATAAATAACCGCTATTTAAACAAAAGAAATTCAAATGCTTTGCAAGCATTACAGCCAATGTTGTTTTACCACTGCCACTTGGACCATCTATGGTTATTATCATTCTACTCCCTTTAATCCTACAACGTCTATACCTTGTAACTCTATGGTATATGATCCGTTCCAATAATTGTGCATAACCTGACCTACTATATCAAACGGCTGGTCTGCCTGAGCTTGAAGTCGGTCAAATAATTCTGGCCTATTAAAAAACATAACTGAACGTATCACACCATCTGCAAAAACAGTACACTTCACATGCAACTCTTTTAAAAGTTGTGGTTGCTTGACCAAAATAACACCTTGAACATAAAAATATGGTTGATGATTTTCATGACCAAACGGTTCAAAAAGCTTTAAATTTTGCATAAAAGATTCATTAAAATCTGGCAATATCGCAACGGCATCAACGCGTAATTTTTGCTGCAAATCGAATGGCGTTAATGTTTGAGCAACTTTTTGCTGCAAACGTCGTTGCAATTCTGGGATATGCTCCATCTTTAAAGATAATCCTGCTGCATGCGAGTGTCCTCCAAATGAAATCAAAATATCTTTGGACTCACACAAAGCTTCAAAGATATTAAATTCTTTGATAGAACGACAAGAACCTTTGGCTATTCCATCTTTGGTAAAATGAAACAATAGCGTTGGTTTACCATACAAGCCAACAATACGCGATGCAACAAGTCCTATAACGCCCGCTGGCCATTGATTACTACCAACGATCACGACATTTTGTGATAAATCTACAGCTCCAGATTCTACCTGTGTAACTATGTCTTGTATAATTTTTTTTTCAACATCTTTACGCGATTGATTTAATTCAAATAATACTTTTCCTACTCGATCAACTTCAGCTTGATCACTGCCAAGTAAAAATTGCACACCTTGCCTTGGATCATCTAAACGCCCTAAAGCATTAATTTGTGGTGTAATTGAAAAACCAACATCTGTAGAATTAAGTTCTGGTTTGGTAAACTTACTATTCGTTTTTAACACTTGCAAACAATAACTTTCATATTGATTCACAAGCTCAAGCCCATAACGTACCCAATAACGATTTTCCCCTGTCAGCGGTACAACGTCAGCTACTGTTCCCAACAATAAAAGCTCTATAACTTTATCTGGTATCGGCAAACCTTTACGCTCAAATAACAATGTTAAAATTTTAAAAGCAACACCAACGCCTGCAAAATATTTAAAAGGATATGAACAATCTGATTGATGCGGATTAACAATCGCATACGCTTGGGGCACATGGTCATGCGGCCTGTGATGATCTGTAATAATCACATCGATACCCAGTTGAACAGCAAGCGCTGTCGGTTCAAAGGCAGTAATACCATTATCAACGGTAATAATTAATGAATACCCATTATCAGACGCTTTCTGCACAATTTTAGATGATAACCCATAACCATCTTTAATACGATTAGGTAAATAAAAATTAGCTTTTGCACCAAGCGATAAAAGCCCTACCATCATCAATGAAGATGAAGTAATACCATCGACATCGTAATCTCCAAAGATCAATATCTTTTCTTGTCGATCTATTGCTTGCAATATTCTATCAACAGCTCTTAACGCATCTTTCATCAATGCAGGGTCAGCAACATCTTTATCACGACTAGTTATCAAATAATTTGAAATACTCTCATCGTGATCTTTGCCTCGAGCAAGCAATACCTTTGCAAGAACCGATGAAACATTAAATGTTTGCGCTATCTGAACTGCGCGATCTTCATTAATTTGTGGTAACCCGATAAGATATTTGTCACCTTGTATGTAACGATATTCCATATGTACAATGCCTAGATTAATCATATTGTATGCAACATAGTAGTTTAACGTACAATCATGTTACTTGCAAAAATAAAGGAGAGCCTTGCTTCAGCTCTCCCTTACAATTTCACATCATTCTAACATGAACATTATGCATGTCGTTGCGCAGCAACCATTTTTAATATTTTTTTCATAGTAAGTACTTGTGATTCAAAAGCTTCATGTACCACATCCATCAAATGTTGTATATCTGTTTTAGTATATTTAAAATTCATAGTTATATAAGGCGGTTTTTTAACATCAACAGGCGTTGGAAAGTAAAGTATCGTTGGCTGATTTTTATTATATGTTTTTACCATACGAGGATCATTAAAAACCGTCATAACACGAGACATTACATCCTGCTTAGTCGTAGCGCTCATATCAGGCATAGATATTTTTTTCCGTTTACAATATTTTGTAAAATCATGCAATGAATCAACATCACCAGGATTTGAATCATATACAATAATCACATCTACTGCTCGGTCTTTACGATCTGTTAACAATGGAAACGGTATATTAAATGCTATGCCCCCATCAAATAAATCTATCGTCTGATCTGATTTCAACAAACTATTAGTCATCCCTATAGAATAGTTTTTCAAGCGAACATGATTCCATTCAATTCGCTTATCTCTAATATTTTTTTCAGTTACTACTTTTTTTGATGCAGCATCAATTATTGTTTTCACCCAAAAAGCTACCGGCAATTTAATCTTATAGCTTAAAACATCTACCACAACTGGTTTTAAACCCTTGTCTAAAGCATCATTAAGAGTAAGCCCAAAAGCTGAACCATACACACCTTGCCAAAAGCTTAAGGGATACTCTGGTTGCATCATATCTTCTTGCAACATTCCATGAGCAAACTGACATCCCATATATTGTATTGGAACATAACCTAGGACCGTGCTACCAGCTTCAAATGGTCCTGTTTCAAAAAAATCATACGAAACATCACTAGGTTCTGTAGCTTTGCCCACAGCGCTACGAGTATCAAAAGCAGCACTACAAAGAGGTAATGGTATCAAACCTTGTTTGCAAGCAGATCTCAACTCAGACCAACAAACTTGTAATCTATCAGGACCTACCAAATTTAACGTATAATTACCAATCGACGCACCCCAGATATCAACAATTGATAATTGATCTGAATAACCATAACGCTCAACCAACTGCGCAGCAAAAACCCTGTTCATTTCTTGATCCAGAAGTGGTACCGTATACCACCCCGTACTTCCTACCTGCATCATACTCGGATCATCAAGCGTTACATCAAAACTTTTTTGCATATCAAGCAATGATGTTTCATAATTTTTCTTATTTAAATAACCCTTACTGTATAAATATGCCCATGTTGAAATAGTCCATGTTGATCCAGACAAACCAGCACAATACATTGATGCCTGTAAAAAAGAACTACGTGCTGCAGCAAGCAAAATACCCAGAGTCCCCACCATAGCACGATTACCGCCACCGCTACAACAAAACGCTATACGTAAAGGCTTATCTATTCCAAATTCTTCTCTTAAAACTTTTTGTACAATCTTTGTGCGATTTTTAATATATAATTTTTCATCATCACACAATAAAGCATTTTCACGCACTTTGACGGGATTTTTTGGCGGATACACAATAGATTGCAAACGAATAGCCTTTTTCAAAGCAAGCACAGCTCCATTAGTTGTTATCTGCATCAAAGATGCAATATCATTCTTTTCAAGCATATTTTGCAAGCCTTGCAACTGTTTATTGAGTGCTGGAATACTGCTTGGGATAATTTTTCCCACACCTTGTCCAATCAATTTAGCAACATCAAGCCCTAAGCCTTGGATAAATTTATTTGCCTGAGTATTAATTTCTTTATGTAAAGCTTTAGAATATTCATCTTTAAATGTTTTAAACAAAGAGTTTACATTTGCTTGATTTTGTAAAGATGACCACCATTCATTACCTGCCGCTTGCTGATGAGCTTGTTGCATTTGTCCGTACCACAAACCTGATTGCAATGAAGAATCAAACACATTATGATTCAACGTTACTGGCGTAGCAGAAGAACTAATTTGCGACGTCAAAGCTAAACCCAAAGCTTCCATGCGGACAATAGCTTCTTGAACAATTTCGTCAACAACTTTAACAAATAAGTTTTGATCTTGCCGCAACAAAACATTATTTTCTTGGTCTAAATCACCAAAATATTCAATAAACGCATATTTTTTTTGCAACGAAACTTGATATCGAAAACCTGTAATAATGTTATTTAAAGATTTTATAAATTCAGAAGAATGCTGCTTACTATAGGGCTGCTTTTGCATATTTTTAACTAATGTACGCAATTGCAATTCAGTATCACGATACGTAACATTAATGTTATCTTCGATTTTTGCAAATATAGATTTTACGAATAATACCTCATGATCTACACCTGCTATTTTTGAATCACGCATCATGCCATATTGAGCACATGTATAGTCTGTATACAAAAATATGACCAAAAATAAACTCACTACATATATCTTCAAAGCTTCTCCTTTTAATCAAAAAACAACTTGTAATACATGTTTGTACTTACCAAAAAAACAAAAGATTTTATAGTAAAAAGAAAAAAAATTGCTAACTTATTCATAAGACAATTTATACGTTTACAAAAAAGGTAAATTCATGTTTTCAATTAAAAAAACTTCTTTTATAATCGCAACATTATTCGCATTCAATGGTGCAACAAACTGTTCAAACAACACTGTTTCATCTGATGCTGTACACAGCTGCTACGAAGGCCATGATAGTGCATTCAAATTTTTAGAATACACATTCATTGAACAAGTCCGCGAACAAGTCGAATCACTTACAACACAAGTTCAGGCAGGTTTGTTTTCTGTAGGAACACTCGGTTTCTTGGGTTACAACTCTGTACAAAAAGATGACACTACTAAAATAGGCGCTCAAACAACGATCTTAGTAAGCCTTGTAGCAAAATTCATAGTATATGATACTTATGTGAACTATGTAAAAAACAAAGTTCAAACAGCGACATTAATCAACTTCTTAAAAAATTGGGAAACACATCGCGCATACATTCCAACCCAATTCCAAGATCTCTTTGATGAATTAGCGACCGCATATGCTAACTCAACCAACAAAACGATCTCAGCACAAGACGTACAAAAAGTATATTCTATCATTCAACATTTGATTGAACACGAATTTGCAAAACGTTATGAAAAAGATAAAATAAAAGCCGCAGATACGCTCAACCTAACAAAAACAATTACTGATATTGCAAAAAACAGCTTCGGCAAATAATTTCTGATTATAAAAAAAGCCTCGGATAAAACCGAGGCTTTTTTGTTGTTTATTTTTTATTCTGATTTCTTTTTCAGTGTTGGGAACAAGATCACATCTTTAATCGATGTCGTACCTGTCAGCAACATAATGAAACGATCAATTCCAATACCAAAACCAACGGTTGGCGGTAATGCATGTTCTAACGCTAAAATATAATCAGCATCAAAATGATGCGCTTCAGCATCACCAGCATCACGCGCTTGCACTTGGCCGTGGAAACGATCTGCTTGATCAAAAGGATCATTTAATTCATCAAATAAGTTTGCAAGCTCTAAGCCAGCGACAAACAATTCTGCACGCGCAGCAAGAGCAGCATTGTTAGGATCACGTTTTGCAAGAGGTGATACCTCAATAGGAAAGCCTGTGATAAATGTTGGATTAATCAACTCTTTTTCTACTGTTTCTGCAAACAAAAGATAGATTTTTTCTTCAAGCGTCATACCCGTTTTAGGTAGCTTTACATGATGTTTTTTGAGCAACTCATCCATCACACTCTCATCATGCAACTGTTGAGGAGTTAAGCTATGAATTGATTGTACAGCATCGTACATAGACATACGTACGAATGGCTTTGAAAAATCAATCACATGAGTTCCAAACTGTACCACCGATTGCATATGCAACTTTGTGATCACAAAGCGAACTAATTCTTCGATTAAATTCATTGCATAATCAACATCTTTGTGCGCTGTATAACATTCAAGCATCGTAAATTCTGGATTATGCTTGGTAGAAATACCTTCGTTTCTAAAATTTCTATTAATTTCAAAAACGCGATCTAAGCCACCGACCACTAATCGTTTTAAATACAACTCAGGAGCTATGCGTAAATAAAAATCTTGACCTAAGGCATTATGATGCGTCACAAAAGGACGCGCTGCCGCACCACCTGGAATAGGATGCAACATAGGAGTTTCAACTTCCAAATAACCTTTCATAGCCAAACATTCACGTATAAACTGAATGATCAAGCTACGTTTAACAAGCAAATCTTTACTTGGTTGATTACAAATTAAATCAAGATATCGTTGACGATAACGAACTTCAACATCATGAAGTCCATGAAATTTTTCAGGCAATGGATGCAAACACTTACTTTGCAAACTATATTCTGTTGCTCGAAGGGAAATTTCACCACGTTGTGTCTTAAAGGTTGTACCTTTAATCCAGACAATATCACCCAAATCTATAAATTGTTCAAAGTTCTTAAAAGCTTGTGCACCAACAAGGTCTTCTTTGATATAGACTTGTAATTTACCCGAAATATCTTGGATATGCACAAAAGCAGCTTTACCATGCAAACGAATACTTACAACTCGACCAACAAGTTCATAACTACGTGGATCTTGATCTGCAAATTGTTCAACAACAGTTAAAGCTTTTACATTTGGCTCTTTTACAGCAGGCCATGGTTCTATCCCCTGCTTGCGCATAGCTGCAACTTTTGCAACACGCACATCATGCTCTTGGGATACATGCCCTAAATAATCTTGTAATGGTGCATTACCATTATTTTTTGGTTCCATGATCTAATACTTTCAATAATTTCTAAAATTATGCTTTTTTTAGTATAACAAAAGCTTACTTTTTTGCCGAATTTACCATTTATTTAAACACTATCTGACCATATACGCCATCATACCCTGGCTGAATAATCAGATCTCCCATTCTTATTTTGGCAATGGAATACGCAATAGCTGGCGTTGATACCTGAGCAATCTGTTCAATAGGAGCATGCAATAAAATAAAAAATTCATTACCTATATTTTGCAACATATGATGATACATTTTTACTACTTTTTGACTTGTTGCCGCCGCTTGCAACTCTTGTTCTAAAATATCATGCAAAGGAGCTACCTGATAACTTTGACGTTTATAATGCGCTGCTTGTTGTACCGTTCTATCAGCCAACTGTTCTACCCGATTTAACACCCCAACAGTCAATGGTTTACCGCAACCAGAACAAATACCCTTGCACTGTTGAGTTTGATCAGGAGTTGCATACACATTGCAAGCCCTATGGCCATCGCCATAATACTTACCACGTTCCGGAAAAAATTCGATGCCGGCCACTAACTGTTGCGGATCATTTAATCGTAATGCTTGCACAATACCTTGATACGATAACTGAGTATGCATCATATTAGCTTCTCGTCCTAAGTTTTGTACACTGTGCGCATCTGAATTGCATAGCAATGCAAAACGATCTAATTCTGAAAGTTGTGCATTCATTAAAAGGTTCGATGATAAGCCGGTTTCTACGGCATAAATATGATCAGTTAATTCTTCAAATGCATCACGAACAGAATTAAAGCCTGATTTAGAACCTAATAAACCAAACCACGGTGTCCAAATATGTGCTGGTATGAGCATACAATCTGGTGATGCATCAAGCACTATTTTTAATACATCTTTAACATCACATCCCAAAATAGGACGTCCGTCATGAACCACATTGCCAATTTTTGCAAGTTGCGCTGTAATTTTTTCTACGGCAGTAAAATCTGGTGCAAGCAAAATACTATGCACGCGATAACATTTACCGTTACGTTTAAAAATAGTGCTCACTTCTGAACTTAATAAAAATCGTTGCCATGATGCACAACTTTGGTAAACACGTGATGCAACAGTTGCTTGATATGTAGGCTTTAATTCAAACAAACCAGACTCTGCGGGCTGTAACTGTTCTTTCAATTCTGCTTGCCAAATAGGATGGGTAAAATCACCAGTACCCATAACGCCAATACCTTTAAATTGGCCCCAGGTACTGAGTGCCAGCAAATCCATATATTTCGATGTTGCATGTGAATATTTAGAATGAATATGAAAATCTGCAATAAATTTCTGCTTCATACCTTGTATCTATCGATTTTATCTAACGAACCAAAGAACGATAACGCTCTTCTACAAATTCCCAATTGACGACATTCCACCATGCAGCAATATAATCTGGACGTCTATTTTGATAATGCAAATAATATGCATGTTCCCATACATCAAGACCTAAAATAGGTTCTTGTCCTAGCATTAAAGGTGCATCTTGATTTGGTGTTGAATAAATTTTAAGCATTCCTTGATCATCTAAAGCAAGCCATGCCCAACCACTTCCAAATCTTGTTTTTGCTGCCTCTTCAAACTTTTCCTGAAACTGGGTCATAGAACCAAATTGCTTTACCAAAGCATCGTGCAACGTACCTTGTACCATACCACCCTTAGACGACATCATTTCCCAAAATAAAGAATGATTATAATGACCACCAGCATTATTTTGAACAGCATTTTTTACTGATGCAGGAACTTGATCTATATTTCGCAACAGTTTTTCCAGGGTCCATCCTGCAAGTTCAGGTGCTTGTGCAATTGCCTTATTGAGATTATCCACATAAGCTTGATGATGCTTCGTAAGATGGATTTCCATAGTTTTAGCATCAATATAAGGCATTAATGCGTCATAGCTATACGGTAATTTTGGCAATGTAAACATATTGATATCTCTTTAATATTCAAGGTTATGAAACAAAATACACAGTCTCATTTTCACGCTTCATCAATAAAACTTCTCGCGCTATTTTTTCTTGGGCAAAATCAGTTGAATAATACTCTATTTGCTGCTCAAGTTGTTTGTTGTCCTGCTTTAATTGGTCAATGCATACCACAATATCTTTTTTTTGTTGTACAATATCCATCAATGTTTTAATCCCTTTAGGACCAAAACAATACATGAGAAAAAACAAGCTCAATTCAAATACCAAAAATAGGTATAAAGTACGCCTAATAAGAAACAACATAACGTATATTCCCCTACAGCAAAATATTGACACTCTTTAAATTAAGAGTATGCTACTAAACACAAATTTTTTCTAGTATAACTCCATATAAGAAAGCCTACTTGTGAGCCGAAAAACAAAAGATCGCATTTATATGTCGCTTATATCGGTGTTCGTATTCGCATTCTTTTTTACGTTAACATCGGTACATCAAAATCACCGCCATTGTTGCTGCACCCATATTCAACAATCGTAATTAATACATCGGCAAAATATAATCTCTGTACCAATTATTGGTAAACACATCACATGAATCATATTTATTTTTTAACTTTATAAAGCGCTTCATATTCGGATATGCTTTTTGCATTTGAGATTCTGTTGCAAAGCGTTGATATGGAAGATAAAAAGAACCAGACGATTGTAAACACGCATCTGTCAATGCACGTGTATACTCTTGCACTTTACTCAAAGCACGCTCATGAGTTGGAGTCGTAAAATAAAGTACAAACGCTATAGTATCTTGCTTACTGTACGACAAAAAGGATTCTGTATTTCTAGGCGTCCATCGCAGCGTAACATTAAGCAACTTAATACGATATTTTTCTGAAAATCGTTTCAACTGTTCAACAAAAAATTCAAAAGACTCTGCCGGTATAAAATATTCCTGCAATAAATCAGTAGTATGCTTTGATTGCCCTTCTAAGCTATGCACATAAGGGCGCATGACATGGTTACGTGTTAATACTTTTACATTTTCCCATGGTGCTGTCATACGCTCTTCAATGTACCATCGTACATTGTTAAAGGTGCGACTCCAAAATTTACGATACGTCCTAAGCAACATTTGATTCCAAAAAACATGTCCTTCTTTAGGCAGCGGTGTTGTAGGAACAACTCCTTTTTTCTTGATATAATCAATACACAATACTCTTTTTAAATAATCTTTTCCTGGGATATTAACCAAACGAGCATAATGTAACTGAATATTTTTCTGAGGTAACACATTTTTAAAAAGATAATCAACATATGCCTTGTACGACATTTCTTGTTGTTTTTTTTCACAAACACAATTATCAGTTACGCTCAATTCAACTTCCACAATTATACCTAGCAGTCCATATCCGCCCACAACAAGCGAGAACAGTTCTGGATTTTTTTGTCGATTTAATTCTTTAATCGTACCTTGGCAGTCAACAATTTTTAATGCCTGTACAGTTTCAATCAAAGAACCATAATGAGGATCTCTTCCATGCGCATTCACAGCAACAGAACCACCTATAGAAAAAACATTTGAAGCCTGCATAACTTTAACCGATAAACCATACTGCTGCAAAATATCTTGCAACTGCTCCCACGACATACCAGCTTGCACACGAACTATTTTATGCACCGTATCCAGCTCCAGCAACTTATTCATATGAAGCATATCGATATTTACAGAATCAGATGCATTAGATTGACCACCCTGAGAATGACGTGCTCCGGCAACAGAAACTTTTTTATTTTGTGCACACGCTTGGGATACAATTTGCTGTACTTGCGCAGTGGTGGTCGGATAAATAATTTTATGAACTTTAGATGGGTACAACTTACCAAAATCTGTTACATCAGAACATGCAATAGATATTGTTGTTAATAATATCCCAAAAACCACACCATATTTCATACTCATCCTTTTTTATAAATAAGACCACCCATACTACAAGCATAAGTTCAAAAACACTATGACAAAAACATACGCGTTACACAATACTCACACTAAAAAAACAAAGAGCCGCTTACGCGACTCTTTTATAATAACATTCTAAAGCTTGAGATATTAGTTACGTCGTTACTGTTTTAACCTGTTTCGGCTTTGGTTGCAACTGAGGTACTTCATAATTCAAGACTGTCATAATCCAATCATCATAATTTTTTTGTACGGTAATCAACGCATAGGTATCCCACGTAAATCCATACAGTTTTCCATAATAACTATCAGCACCCACATTAAACGTCCAAACTTTACCATTTTTAAAATATCGATCCATCGGAACAGGACCCTGAAAAACTTCCCAATGACTCAGTACTCCTTTGTGCTCTAATATTTCTTTCATTATATGATCCTTGCCACCATGTTGATGAGCACGAATCACTCCATGAATAATATATAACGCTGGATCACTTTGTTCTTCTAAAATTAATTCAGTGGCCAACTTAGTATATTTCCAACGATTGGACCGTGTTGTATCAATAATTTGATTATTTGGCGTATCTGGAGTGACATGAAAATCATGCCATAAACAACCACAATCATTTGGTTTTGATACAAAATTATCTCCAAGCGTTATTTTGTCTAATTCACCTTGTAAAGATTTATCAACCTTTTGTTTTATACTATTTAAACATCTTTTTTTATCCAACTTTCCAACTAACTGATATTGCGTTTCATAATTACTCAAAAAATCTTGCGGGTGATAACCAATCAGCAACCCTCCATGACAACATTGAATATAATCAACAATGCCCTGAGAATTTTTAACGCCTAGATAAAAAAGAATAGGCATTAAATCATATATTTTAGCAATATCATTATATAAGCCATGACCACCTACAAATTTCTTACGTATTTCTTCTCGAAACGACTCTTTATCATCAATTGCTGATGGCTGCTGTTCAACATCTTCATGATTGCCGCGCACTAAAATTACTTTGTCAGGATTCGTGATCACCAAACGTAACAATGTATATATAACTTCAGCGCCATAATGACCACGATCTGTATAATCACCTAAAAAAAACATTTTCACATTATCAGGCACAATACGAAAATGATCATCAATCACTCCAGCTTCTTGTAATTTGCCAATCTCTCCCATCAAAGAATGTATATCTCCATGCAAATCCCCATGTACATAAAACTGATCTCCCGGATTTGCAATTAACTTTTGTGCGAAGGGTTCAAAGTTTATATTATTTTGAAAAAAAGCATCTGTTGGCATTTGCCTTGATTGACCATTTTTATGTATAGAAGGCGACCATTGACGCACATCGCGAAGTGAACTAACGCGCATCATAGCTTTCCAAGCCGTCAATATTAACGTAAATTCAGTAGCCTCTACACTGTTCCAATTATCAAACAAGTCTTTTGTTTTTTCACCATCTTTACCAAAAGCTGTATCCATATAAGCATTTGTATCAGATTTAGGATTACTTCTCGCGTCCAAAGTACTCACGTTTGTACGTAATTTTTTACATACGTCTTGCCACAAAGACAATGTTGGAAACTGAGTACGATCTTTTACAACATCTTGAATCAATTGCTGGGCAGCATCACGAACGAATTTATTTTGCAGTATTTGAGGCACAAGAGCTTTCATATCTGTCCCAGTATCAGCAATGACTGTTTTTATCTCATCTGCTATACACTCTAAACCATTAATTGTTTCTAAAACGATTGCATCACGCTCTGATTTCACAAAAGCTTTGATAGATGCCAATTGAAGCTCGGGTGATATACTTGCACGAATACAACCCCCAAGCATTATAAGTTGTATCGATAATTTAAATATAAACTTCATTTCGACTCTTTCCTCATAAAACTACTCATATATACGTCTTAAAATAAGCATTATCTAAAAGATTTTTGCAATATTAAACAAAAAAAGAGTGGGTACAAAGACCCACTCTTAAAAATGTAATTCGAATAAAAAAAACGATTAACGTTTTGTAAACTGGAATTTACGACGTGCTGCTTTTTGACCGTATTTTTTACGCTCTTTAACGCGTGAATCAACAGTCAAGAAACCTTGGTGACGTAAATCAGGTTTCATACGTTCATCAAAAGCAAGCAATGCGCGAGCAATACCAAGTTGAGCTGCAAGAGCTTGTGCTGTATAACCACCGCCAACAACATTAATATCTGCTGTCATGCCTGATGTTAAAGCAAATGCCTTAAATGAAGCTAAAACTGCATCTCGTGATGCTTGAACAGTAAAATACTCTTCAAGAGAACGACCGTTTACCACGATTTGGCCATTACCTTTTCGTAGCCATACTCGAGCCACAGCTGATTTTCTACGCCCTGTGCCTTGAGAAAAAGGTCGATTAACGATTTCTGTTTTTTTTGTTGCTGCTTTTTTTGGTGCTGTTTGCACGGACGCTTTTGCTGTTTTTTTTGTAGAAGCTGGAGCTTGTGCCATAAAAAGTAAGCCTTTCTTCCAAGTCTTAATGATCAAGTACTGTTTTATTATAAATAACTCTATTTTAGAATACAAAACTATGCAAAAAAGTCAAAGATAGTACCTTGAAATAATCAACTAATTTTTTTATACCTACATTGATTCTACTGCAGGACTAAAGCCATCAGCAGCGATTGAATCAACATAAGCATCATCTATATAGTCCTGTTCTTCATCAAAATCCCAAAAATTATCTCCATATAAAACATCACAAATTTTACATTTTGGGTTCACATAAAGCTCATATTCAACAAATATATCTACTTGCTTTGATTGTTCACGGCTCACTTGCTTAAAGCCCAAGTCTTGTAATAGCGCACACATATCCAAACACGCTTTAGGACAACGCATTGAAACATATTTTGTTTTTGGAAGCATTGAGAAAATAGCAAACAAAAGCTCTTTGACCAATACACTATCATACAAATCAGGGTCTACGGCTAACTGTTTAATGATAACTTCATACCCCGGACACATGGTACACGAAATATACCCTACCACATCATTTTCAATCGTAGCATGAAAAAACAAATGAGCGGGATGAGCTTGAATATAGGCTGTTTTTTCTTGCTCAAACAACGCTACAGCTTTGCCAATCTCATCAGAAGCACCACAATAATGTGTATAAAATCGCACAAAAAGATCCTGCTCTTGGCGCAAATCAGATGATTTTATCTTTTCTACACAGAAATCTGATGGCAATATCGTATAAACCATACCCAAACAGATCAAAAGACCATAGCCATAAAAAACTTTCATGAATACTCCTTACATTCCACTTTCTGCCTTTTCTTGGCAACTAATACAACGACGCGCATTAGGATTATATTTTAATCGATTTTCAGATATTTTTTGCCCACACTCTTGGCAAATTCCATAGGTTCCTTTATCGATTGCCTCAAGCGCAGCAACAATATTAGTGTATTCTTGGTACTGCGTACCTTGTAAAGAATTTCTTAAAGCTTCCATGGTTATAGAAACTACCTGATCACCGTCATCTTGAGTTTGACCATCGACCATTTGTTCTGATGATAAAGTTTGCATAGCTTGTTCGAGCTCTAACTTTCTTTGTAGTAACTCTTGCTTAACCTTTATCAATTCGCTTTTTGTTGACATACTGCATACTCCTTTTTTTTCGAAAAAACAATTGCAACAACGTTTTAGCTGGTTCATAGTGTATACACTGCGCCACAGTATGCAAATTTTGATAAATACCAAGCTTTTGAACCTGATCTATGGAAACTCCATACTTAGCTGACTCAATACCATAAACCACGCGTGTTATACGAGCTAAAAAAATAGCGCCTAAACACATCAAGCATGGTTGTACCGTTACATATAATGTAGCGCCCACCAATCTCCAACTTTCTAATTTTTTTGATGCCCTTTGAATGACGATCATCTCAGCATGCAATACCGTGTTTTGTTTTTTTTCTACTTGATTATATCCTTGTGCCAAAACATGGCCGTCACGACTTACTAAAACCGCACCAATAGGGATTTCTTGAGCTTTAAAAGCTTTCTGTGCTTGTTTATATGCCTGATCCATAAAAAACAGATCTCGGTTCATCGTCAAAAATCCTTTACCATAAGATCTTAAAACATGCATTGCTGAAAAGATTGGAATTTTTTCATTTCTTTACTACACTTTTAAGGTATAGAAATCAAAATAATTTATTCATTGTATATGAATTAAATTTTTTTGCGATAAAAAGTAAATGATATTTTAGAATTCAGGGAATCCTTGTGGCAGATAAACCAGATAATCCTTCAAATAAAAAACCAAGCGCTCAATACAGCGCTCAATCTATTAAGATTATGGAAGGCCTTGAAGCGGTTCGAAAAAGACCTGCTATGTATATTGGCAGCACCGGACCTCAAGGACTCCATCACCTTGTATACGAAGTAGTCGATAACTCTGTTGACGAATCTCTTGCGGGATATTGCGATAACATTGAAGTTATTCTTCACACCAATGGCTCTTGCTCTGTGGAAGATAATGGACGTGGTATTCCTGTCGATATTCATCCAACAGAAAACGTATCAGCTGCTCAGGTAGTTTTAACAAAATTACACGCAGGTGGTAAGTTTGATAAAGATTCATACAAATATTCAGGTGGTCTTCATGGGGTTGGTATTTCAGTTGTTAACGCTTTATCCAAAGACTTGCAACTTGAAATATATAAAGATGGCGTTATTTATAAACAATCATACAAACGTGGCGAACCTATTGCTCCTTTAAAAGAAGCTGGCTCTACCACAAAATGTGGTACCAAAGTTACGTTTTTACCGGATGAAGAAATATTCCAAGAAACAACAGAATTTAGTTTCGATATTTTATCAACACGACTACGCGAACTCGCATTCTTAAATAAAAACTTACGTATCAGCATAACAGATCAACGTAGCAACAAAGAACACGTTTTCTTATATGAAGGCGGCATTGTTTCATTTATAGAATCAATCAATGCTAAAAAAACACCTTTATTTGAAGAAATCATTGATATTCAACATGAAGATGATAAATACATCCTTGATATCGCTATGCAATATAATGATGGATACAATGAGCAAATATTCTCATTTGTAAACAACATTAATACTGTTGAAGGCGGTACTCACGTCAGCGGTTTTAAATCAGCATTAACCAAAGCATGCAACAAACGTGGTCAAATACTTAAAATGATCAAAGATAGCGAAGGTTTTTCAAGCGAAGACGTTCGTGAAGGTTTGGTTTGTGTCATTAGCATCAAAGTACCAGAACCACAGTTTGAAGGTCAAACCAAAACTAAATTAGGTAACAACGAAATCAAAGGTTTGGTTGATTCATGGGTGTTTGCAAAACTTGATGAGTATTTTGAAGAAAATCCAAGTATAGCTAAAAAAATATTACAAAAAGCTGAACTTTCCAAGCGTGCTCGTGAAGCTGCAAAGCGTGCTCGCGATTTAACGCGACGCAAAACGGTGCTTGAAGGATCAGTGTTACCAGGTAAACTGGCTGACTGTTCAAACGAAGATCCTGCAACGACTGAAATATTCATCGTAGAGGGTGACTCTGCGGGTGGTTCTGCAAAACAAGCTCGTGATCGTTTCACGCAAGCTATTTTGCCACTCAAAGGTAAAATTTTAAACGTTGAAAAAGCTCGCTTAGATAAAATGCTTGCAAACGAAGAGATCAAATCTCTTATTGCTGCGATTGGTTGCAACCCAGAAGCAGAAGAATTTGATTGCAGCTCAATTCGCTATCACAAAGTTATTTTGATGACAGATGCTGACGTTGATGGTTCTCACATTAGAACATTATTGTTAACATTCTTCTTTAGATACATGAAACAAATTATTGATAAAGGATATCTGTACATTGCACAACCACCTTTGTATAAAGCAAAAATTGGTAAAATGTCACAGTATCTTAAAAATGATTCTCAGTTGCGCGCATTTATTTTTAACTGGGCAGCAACAAACATGATATTTACCAGCGAGAAAAAAGCATACAACACAGATGCTTGGCAAAAATTACTTACAAGCGTAGCTGAATATGAAGATAAAATTCATGAAATCAGCGATCAATTTAAATTAGAGTATCGCCATTGTCATATCTTGGCTCGCACTATTTTAGAACATAACATCAAAGCAACAGCCTTACCTGATGATATCATCAAAATGTTAACACCTGCATTTCCTGATTATGCTATCAGCCTTGTTGATAATGCGCTACTTGAACACCAAGATTTAGATGATCAAGATGATACTGATGAAATAGTAGTAGCTGAAGATGGCGAACAACAAACTGTTAAAAAATCTAAAAAGGTTCAAGCCGCTCAAAGTAGCAAGCTCGAATTGTTATTCCAAAAAAATAATAATGTTTGGACATTAGATTTTAACTTCTTTAATGCTGAAGAAGTTACAGAGTTAACAGCTTTACTCAAGCCATTGTTAATGCTTGAACAACACACATGGAATATTTCTGAAAAAGATAAAATTGTATCTGATCGCGGACTTATTCAATTCATTTTAGCAATCGTACAATTATCAAAACCACACATGAATATTCAACGCTATAAAGGTTTAGGTGAAATGAACCCTGACCAACTATGGGAAACAGCGATGGATCCAAAATCACGTTCATTACTCCAGGTATCTATTCAAGATGCCCTTGAAGCAGATTCTTGGTTCTCAACCCTTATGGGTGATGATGTTTTAGGACGTCGTAAGTTTATTGAAAAAAATGGACGATTTGTTAAAAACCTAGATATTTAATCAATTTAGATATTAAAAAAAAGGCCTCTGGAAAACCAGGGGCCTTTTTTTACATTATAGTATCTATGCTTACTTTTAAGAACGTTTTAACGTCTTCGATGCGGATACAGCAGACCAAGTATGTATTGCAATACCTGTCTAATGTCTTTGTTTTCACGCCGAGTATCATTTTTTACAAATGCTTCAATTATAGATATAGATTCTTCTGCTATTTCTGGAGGTATAATTATCCATAATTCGTTTACAAAAACCGCATGATAATACCCAGGCAAAAAATCACGCCATAGTTTTACCACTTCTCGTACTTTACTGTTTTTTGGATTAACATCACGTTGAAGAAATTCATCCATAATAACTAGATATTGTTCCATCACAGAGTCTGTGATGTATGGATTAAACACAACAGGCTCAACTGGCCTTGTGTGATAATGAATTGATGCTTTAACTCGCGTAAAAAGAGTCGTAACGTTATGCCTGAAAGAGGCTAAAACCGACTTTTTAACAATTTCTTCTTGCGTGCATACAACCTGAGATAAACCCAATATTGTACATACTAATAGCATTTTTTTACGTGACATACAAAAAACCTCCATGTCTATTTTATTTATTCAAGATATCAAAAAATGCCTTCTTTGTCACATAAAAAAGGCCTCTGGAAAACCAGGGGCCTTTTTTTAGACAGTACTATCTATTTTTATTTCATCATGCTCAGCATATGTTGTAACACATGTTTAATGTCTTTATTTTCACGCTGAGTATCATTTTTAACAAACGTTTGAATTACCGACTTATATTGTTGCAATTGTGATTTCGGAATCAATTTCATAAGTTCTGGCAACGAAACCTTCTTTAAGATATCGTAATTCATGTATTGGCATAATTGCTTCAACAGTGTTCGCAGCTCATTATTTTCTACAGTAGTATCACGTTGAATAAATTCATCAATACTACTTTTGTATTTTCGAACCAAAGATTCAGTTATTTCACCAAATACCACAGGCTCAACTCGTTTAGTAGAAAGCCTTGTATCCCGTTTTGCAACTTTTGACACATGGGTCTTTTTTCTAAAAGGCTTCATAATTTTATACCAAAAAGAGACCATGATTGATTTCTTTTTTGGCACTTCGCAACTAACTACAACGTTGGTTAATCCCAACATTGTACATAATAATATCATCTTTTTAAGTGACATAAAAACCTCCATTTCTATGTTATCTATCCAAGATAGCCCAAGGCGCCAAGTTTGTCACAAGGATACCCCTAAATTAGACCAATATTACGATTCAGAGGGCATAGAGGTGGTATAGTTTTCAGTAATTTCACTGATTTTAAAAGGCTCATCAAGGACCTGTTTTTGCTCAATTTTGGATAAAAAAAGCTCAATATGAGATCTTAATTTATAGGGCTGGATAAACCCCTTATGCTCGCAAACAAGCTGCCCATGATAAAAAACAAGAAAAGTTGGGATGAGGTTAACTGTATATTTGATCGCAAATTCAGGGTTTTGATTCACTTCAAGCATAGCAAACACGGCCCGATGCTCGAATTGAGGGTATATATTGTCTAAAAAACCTCGGGTAATCTCGCAAACCGTGCACCAATGTGCGTATGCAAGCACGATCACAGGCTTTTCTTGGTCATATA
The DNA here is from genome assembly GCA_018061805.1 of Candidatus Babeliales bacterium. GTDB lineage: Bacteria > Babelota > Babeliae > Babelales > Chromulinivoraceae > JACPFN01. The sequence goes on along the minus strand of JAGOTL010000004.1, from coordinate 23,253 downwards.
CATGTTGCTGTAGAGTATCAGGCATAACGGGAATAAGAGAATAGACACAGGAACTTAAACTGACGCTTAACAAAAATAATACTAATTTTTTCGTTGCTATCATACACAAAACCTTTCATTTTTTATATAATCACGATATTGATACACAGCCCCAATTATATAATAAGCCCTTATCTAAAACTAATTTATAACCCTTTCATTTGTTTTTATATACCCATTTTGCTATAATTTTAATAGAAAAGGTTATAGTTCAATGAAGAATATGGAGGCTTACATGAAACAATTTTTACGCTCTAAAATATTGGTTTTAAACGGTCTGGCAGCTATTGCCATATCTTTAACATTATGTGCCTTTTTTACAACCGATAAACCAACTATGACGATAATACCTGCTAGTCAGTCAGAATATAAAACAATTGTTTTTGATATTGGACAAGTTTTATTAACAGTACCCGTATCTTCTCAGATACAAACTATAAAATCTGTCATCGTAAAAAATCCTTTTTTACTATACCATATGGCAAAAAATGGTGGGGCATCCCACTTCAAAGGCAACTTTTATAAACTTCTTGAAAATATTCCAAGCAAAACACCGTATAGAATTTATAACAACAATGCAGCGCTTCCATATATTTGTTCTGATTGGATGTGCGGCATGATCTCTTTACAAGAACTACAAAACCACGCCTTCCAATTAACACAAGAAAGCCATTATCCTTCATCGATAAAGGCATTATTTGCAGCTATTACTACCATTATGTTTGATGCTGAAACATTAGTTTCTATGCACAAAGAAATAACACCTATGGTAACATTGATGAAACAATGCAAGCAAGCCGGATACAAAATATACCTATGCTCTAATTGGGATCCAGAATCATTTCCTATGCTCAAAGCATCATTTCCTACTATTTTTGATATAGCTGATGGAATGATTATTTCAGGTCATGAAAAACTAGCAAAGCCTCATCCTGAATTTTACAATCGACTCTTAGAGCGATATGCTATATCTAAAGAAACGACTCTTTACATAGATGATGAACCTTACAACATTGAAACAGCAAAAAATTGCTTTAAAAAAGTTATTCTTCACAAAAAACCAGAACAAACGTATCAAGAACTTGCACAATGCGGAATTCTAAAAAAACAATAATTAACGCTCAAGATCTTACACATCTTTTCCCCGAACATTCCACCATTATTGTTGGATTATCAGGCGGACCTGATTCTGTATGCTTGCTTGATCTCATGGTACGTATTCAAAAAACCGTACCCCTCACCATCATCGCAGCACATTTAGATCATGGTTGGCGCCCAGAATCTGGCAACGATGCTATATGGTGTCAAAACCTATGCAAACAGTATAACATCCCATACATTTCAGCTCATGCAAAAAGTCTAGACTATCAGCCCACATACAATGGTTCCAAAGAAGAAGTTGGTCGCAAATTACGCCGTTATTTTTTCAACGAAGTAGCCCAACAACACAATGCTCAATATATTGCTTTAGCGCATCATCAAGATGATATCATTGAAAACTTTTTCATACGACTCTTACGGGGTAGTTCCCTTGCTGGAATCAGCGGCATGAAAACAGTTGATGGTCTTTATGTTCGACCATTATTGAACTATACAAAACAAGATATTTTAAACTATCTTACAACTCACAATTTAAAGTATCTCACCGATGCAACTAATATGAGTGATGCCTATTTACGTAACAGAATTAGAAAATATATGCCGCCAGCACTTGATACCATCGATGATCGCTGGCAACAAAACATTCCTGCCTTCATGCATCATGCTCAGCAGATTCATGAGTATATGCAAAAAGCTGCATATGACTATTTGACCCATGTACAATCACCTACTAATCAAAATTCTTATAATATCAATCTGTTTTTAAGCGCTCCTAAAGTGCTCCAAGATTATATTTTTATGGAACTTATAACCAGACATACTTTATCAATACACCCTTCACAATCAGTATTTAAAGAAATTATTCGTTTTTTAAAATCTCAAAAAAGTAATCAGCATATGATCAACGTTCATAACCGTATTATGAAAAAAAACGGTTATTTTTATTTTGAAATGCTATAGATTTTCATACTCATTTTCAGGTACACTACCTAAAGCCAGTGTTCAAAAAAAAGGATACGAGTATGATACATCAAACCCAAATTCGCAGGTCAACATATCCTGTTATCATATGGATCTTAGCGTCTATCTTGCTACACTTGATCATTATGCTCATCACCATGACCTACAAATACAGCATGATGGATATACCCTTAGCCCCTCAAAAGTTAACAAAACAAGATCAAGCTATCTTGTGGAATCCTACACAACCTCAAGCACAACAACCACTACCCCAATCACAACCAGCACAACAACCAAAAAAACTTGAAGCTCTGCAGCCTAAAAAACAAGAAGAAGAAAAAAAGGTCGAAGAAAAACAATCACCACCTTTTTCTAAAATTCCTATCATTACACCTGGTAAAAAAGGTCTTGATCATCAAAGTTTAGATGGAGAAATGAGTGCAATACAAAATCAAATTTCACAAGATAACAACAAAGATAAAAAAATACTCCGTGATAACCAAGCGCTTCAACCCAAAGCCCTAAAGCCCCAAAAACAAACTCAACAACAAGAAAAAAAGGAACAAGAAGATGTATCGCCACATGGTACAAGGTTAATATCACCCCCACAACATGAAAACTACGAATCAGAAGAACAGACAGAACCTGATGATAACCTAGATCCTTATGACTATTTGCCTGCTCCTAAATCAAAAGTACCTGTAAAAACAGTTTCCTTTAAAGACCTGGGTCTTGGGTTTAATGAAAAAGCTACAAACTTTGGCAATAGCTCTAACTGGAGTATGCATGGAAACTCTCCTGATATCCCTGTCGGTGATGAATTAAAATATGTCACGTACCTTTCTCAAATGGCACGCATGCTTGAAAACTCTATGCTTGCTAACAGTTCAAAAAAATTAATCCGAAAAGGACCTTTTGAAACCCTCTGCTTTTATGTTGAGGTTGATAGACAGGGAAATCTCATTGATACACACATGAACGTTCCAAGTAAAGAACCGATGATCAACCATTTTATACTTGACTCTGTACGCAAGGTTGGACTCTTTAATCCTTTACCATCATTTGTCCAAAATAAAACCTTTCGTTTTAATTGGCTCATTGATACTAAATTCATCTATTTTTATATTATGTAGTCACGAAAACGGCTTTTGGTAAATCATTTTTTTTGATATAATACCCTTAGATTTAGACTATGAGTCCACACTGTATTTTCTTAAAACGTAACCTAGAAAAACTATGAGTAAACAAAATTTTTATGAAGTTTTAGGCGTCAACAAAGATGCTTCTTTGGATGAAATCAAAAAAGCATATCGTAAATTGGCGATGAAATACCATCCAGATCGAAATCCTGGTAATCCAGAAGCTGAAGAAATGTTTAAAGAAGCAGCTGCTGCATATGAAGTATTATCAGATGAAAAAAAACGTGCTCAATATGATCAATATGGTCATGCAAACTACAACAACATGCACCAAGGTGGCCAACAACACATGAATATGGATGATATTTTCCGTAACTTCGGTGATATGTTTGGCGGCATGGATTTTGGTGATATTTTTGGACAAGGACAGCAAAGACGTAAAAAAACAGGCCCTACACCCCAACGTGGTCATGATGTCATCCATGAAGTTTCTATCACTCTGCAAGAAGCATTTTTAGGCACCAAAAAAGATGTGGCTTACTACCATGCTTTTGCATGTACCGATTGTAATCACCAAGGTTACAAAAACAAATCTGACCTCACAACATGCAGTGACTGTAAAGGCACAGGACAAATTCGTTATCAACAAGGATTTTTCTCGGTTGCACAAGCGTGCTATGGATGCCAAGGTCAGGGTTTTATAATGAAAAACCCATGTTCAACATGTAAAGGCCAATCGCGCAAACAATCTTTTGAGCGTTTTTCAGTCAATATACCTGCAGGCATTTTTGATGGAGCAGAACTTCGAGTAGCTCAAAAAGGTGATGCTGGTGTATACGGTGGATCAAGTGGTGACTTATACCTCAAAATAAAAGTACTCCCAGACAAAAAATTCCAACGTGAAGAAAACGATTTGGTGTGTACCCTTATGATTACCTATCCTCAATTAGTACTTGGCTGCCAAGTTGAAATTGAGCATATTGATGGTACAAAAATTGGTATCAAAATACCTAAAGGATGCCCAGTCAGTGAAAAAATAATGGTCGCAGGAAAAGGTTTTCCAAAGATCAAAGGCGCAGGAACCGGCAACTTAATAGTTATCACACAATGCCACGTACCTAAAAAATTATCTTCTGAACAAAAAGAAGCTTTAGAAAAATACGCAGAACTTTTAGGTAATAGCACAGATCAACAAGATGGTTTTATCAGCTCTATTTTCAAAAAGTTTTTAGGCTAATAGATTTAATTTAAGTTATAGACGTAAAAAACCTGCTTTTTAAAAGCAGGTTTTTTACGTCTATACAAACTTTATAAATTTACTCAGCACATAAAAATGATGTAGCTCGACGAATCATATTTTCATCTGCGTCTGAATCACTATCTACATCTGAAATGCCATTCTCTTCTATGATTGGTGTCAGACAATCTTGCAAAGCGCTTTGTGAACGTTTTTTTACAGGAGATGGTGTTGTCGGACATGCATTTTTAGGAGATGGCGTTGTCGGGCAATCATCTACTGCTAAATTATATTTTTGCAAAAGCATAAACGTCATTACGGCATCTTTTTTAGGAGATGGTGGTGTTTTAGTGGTCGGACAATCACTACAAACATCGCAACAATCTAAACAGCTTAATTCTGATGCTGAACAATTGGTACGCTTCATAGGTAATACTGATTTTTGTTCAGTAGACATAGCATCATTTTGCACAAGAACAGAAATGATACCTTTTTGTTTTTTATAACCTTGTCCTTGTATCATGCTGCACAAAAAAGTACATAACAATACGCACAATGCGTTACGTATTTTCATTTCCGCTCCTTAAGCAAATTAAATTTTTTATATTTTTCAAAATTAGTACGAATCAAATGATTTAGATTAACTATATAATCAAATCTTGAATAATGCAATATCCCCATACCTAATCAAACATCAAAGGTATCATAAAAAAAGCGAGCAAAAAAACATTTTCTTCAAAAAAATATTTTTTTAAAACTCAAATAATGTTTTCGTTAAAAAACGTCAGGTAAAAGTTTATATATTTAAATTTCTTTTTTTAAAACTTTTAATTGATGTTGCATACAAAGTATTGCGCTTCATGTGACTACTACGCAAGCTTTGATAAAAATATTCTCGATCAACTGATGTAATCACTGCTTGTTGATGTGCTTCAAATAATGCAACCGGATATCCATTTCCTTTTTGAGCTTGGTCATATGCTACTGCGCACAATGTATCAACAAGTTCTGGTTGCTGTGCAATCCATGCAGGAAATTCTAAACGTACAATTTCTTTTCCTACATGCATGTAACAAAAATATGGTTTTAACACTGAAGGATATGCATACGTAACAGGAGCTTTGCTTTGAAAAACAATTGAGCGAGTGCCTTGTTCAAGCATCATAGCAGCTATGTCCATATCATAGATGTGCAACCAATCACCTGTCTCATATAATCTTTTTTCATCAAAATCAGCGCTTACCAATCGTAACACACTGACCAACTCTTTACCGCGCGGAAAACTCACATATCCAACATGTACTGTTTTTTGCTCATACAACTGCATAAAGCATCGCATATATTCTTGAAACATTTGTTCATCTTGCTGTTGACGACCAAGATCTAACTGATTAAAAATCAATGTACCATCAAATAGTCCTACGACAGGTTTATCTTGAGTCGCATATTTTTGAGCAAGTTCAACAGCTTTTAATAATTCTTTATGCTCACGGTGATTATTAACCACAGCAACATCAAATTCTGCTGAACTATACGCTTGAGCAACAATAATTTCAGGATCAGATTGTACAACAACGGTACTTTGAGTAACGCCATACTCTAAAACAACACACCCCGTATTTAAAACATAACAAGCAGGACCCTGATGTTTATCATAATAAATCTGAGATCCGTCGACAGCAAATACCGTATATGGATGCTGTTGAGACTTAACGACGCTCACGCTGTCCCAAGACCCTTTCCATGAAGGAACCAATATCCCCCATTTTTTAGACCCTAAAATTTGGTCAACATCCTGAATTTGTGTCATTTTTGTATACGCATCTTGTACCCGTTCAAACCTATCAGAAACAGGTATGACAAGCGAGCTTTCAACCCTTGAAAGCTCTTTTTGTAAGCGTTGGCGATCTAACATCTACCCCTCTGGAGTCGTTTCTGTACAGTATCTTTAGTTTATGATATTCTAGATAGTATATATATTTTTTGTTGTGGTGTTTTATGAAAAAATTATCTTTATTGTATGCTTTTTTAGCCCTTTTTACAACTCACAACAACTTTGGTTATGCAATAAAAGCTATCTTTTTTGACATAGAAGCTATCTTTCAAACAGATTCCATGCGTGCTTCTAGCTATGTCGGCAAAATCGATTCTTTACGATATTTATCTCAAGTTGGACACCTGCCAAGCCAACAGGACCTATTTAATGCTTTAAAACCAATCAAAGCAACCTCATCCCAGATTACTTACAACAATAATCTTGAAATGCCTCTTATTTTATCTGATTGGCTCACAAATGCTCAACCGCGTGAAAAAATACAAGATATTATTAAACGCTATCTTTCAAACAAAAACATTTCTGACATCGAAAAAAAAGTTTTATTTGCTGTTGTCAGCATGATGCTTACACCGCAACATTTAGCTGATACACAAAAAATCCGCTCTAAAATAGAAACTATTTTACAAGCTCTCAAACAACAACATTATAAGATTTATCTTGTTGGAAACTGGTCACACATACATTCAATGCGCCAAGAATTCCCTGAATTGTTCACATTATTTTCTGGAATTTTTGTATCTGGTGACATACATACACTTAAACCGCATGCACCATTTTATGAATATATCTTAAACAAAACAGGTATTGCTAAAAACAATGCTTTATGGGTAGAAATAGAACCAAACTTTGCGCAAAATGCTACAAAGCTCGGTTATCTTACTGCGCAGTTCAATCCTGAAAACCCTAAAGCTTTACCAGGATTACTTCAAAAATTTAACATCCACATAAATCTGTAAGCTTTTCAAGTAGATAATTCACTTCAGCCATCGTATTGTATCCAGCAAAACTCATACGTACCGAAGCTATTGGTACACATGTACAACCTTGCAAACACTGTATCGCCCTACCATCTCGTGCGCAATGATTTCCTGCCCGTACAGCAATGCCAAATTGATCCAGATAAGCAGCTACATCGTGTGCATGATGCGTATCTGAAATAAACGTTACCATGTGAGAGTGTTCGTTTTTTTGTGGCTTAAAACTAATAATTTTAAGATTTTTCAGCTTTTGTAATCCTTGCAATAGATGAAGGACCAAACTAGTTTCATGATCTTGCAATATTTTAAAATCAATATTTTTTTCTACAAAATCAATTGCTGCGCCAAGACCAATAACGCCTGATATATTGGGTGTTCCTGCTTCAAATCCGTGCGGATATGGCTTGTATGTTACCTTATCGTTATGCTCTTGAATAATCATTCCGCCACCAAACTGTACAGGCCGCATTACCGATGCTTTATTGCTACGTGCATATAAAACACCAACACCGGTTGGCCCAAATAACTTATGTGCTGAAAAAACTAAAAAGTCACATCCTAAATCTGCCACATCTATTTTTTGATGTGCGATAGATTGTGAAGCATCAACCAAGACAGCTGCTTTATGCTGTGCAGCAATACGCACAATTTCTTTAACATCATTAGTCGAACCAAAACTATTTGATGTGTGAGTTATTGCAATTAACTTTGTATTGGGTGAAACCATAGTTTTTAATATATCACTATCTACAATTCCACACTCAGTCACAGGTACAATACGAATCGTACATCCCGTTTGCTCTGCCAATTGAAACCAGGGTAAAAAATTAGAATAATGCTCAATGGATGAAACCAAAACTTCATCACCTTTTTTCACATGTGCCATAGCCCATGACTGCATAACCAAATTAATGCTGTGCGTTGCTCCTGATGTAAAAACAATCTGGTCAGACTGTGTCCCCAAATAACGTGCAACCTTTGTCCTGCTATCTTCATACGCCTGAGTTGCTTTTTCTGAGATATAATAAATTCCTCGACCAACATTTGCTTTATATGACGTGTAATAATCTATCATTGCATCAATCACTACTTGAGGTACTTGAGCTGTTGCTGCAGAATCAAAATATCGTAAAGGATTACCATGAATCATCTGTTTAAAAATAGGAAAAAATGATCTAAATTTTTCTACATTCATATGATCTTTTGACATAAACGCTCCAACAAATTTGAAGAATGTTCAAAACGATTACAATACTGTTCAAAAAATGATGTCACCAACATTTCATGCTGTTTGGTTTTTTCAAAACCTCTGCTCTCCAGATACCAAATATGCTGTTGTTGAAATTGCCCAATAGCAGCACCATGACAACATCGCACATCGTGATGCAAAACTTCAATAGACGGTATTGAAACAACCTTAGCTTGGTTTCCCATAACAATGGTTGTATGTTCCTGACTTGCATCTGCTTTTATAGATCCTTCAAGCAAAGTAATCATGCCTTGATAATCAACAAATGACTGATCTTTCAAAATACCACGTGCAACCACAGAGCTTTTAGTATGTTTTCCTGTATGTTTTTGAATAGTTTTTAAGATAGATCGCTGCGTACCTGATAAAGCATACAAAATCACAACATCAACTACCGCATGATCACCGTGTACATCCATAGTGATGGAAAAGGTAGCCAATTGCTGCTGAGTTATCATAATATTTAATTCAACATACGAATGATGCTGTGCCTCTATGGTAATTGCCACAGTATCGGAAAAATCAACGCCACAATCGTTGATCGTGATACGACGTTGCTCATAAGGCAATGCCTTAATATGTATGTTAGGTTGTAATTTTAGATCTGTCATACGTATGTAAAGTTAATCATTTGAAACTGCACAATATTGTTGATATTTCGTTAAACAATCCATAATTTCTTGATTCATTTCACCATAGTCTTTATCAACACTTAATATCTTTAATACCTCAAGCGTCGGCTGTATCGACTCTGGCTTAAGTACCGTAAACATACTACCCATCATGATTTGATATCCAAAATCACCCAACAGTGACATACCATACAATAAACTAAGCAAATCTTTATGATCTCCATGCAACATTTTTTTATGTGCTCTAAAAAATTCGTTGCAAGTTCGATCCATCTGATTTTCAATTGATGTATATGAATTATACGGTTGTTGCAATGGTAAACAGATACAGTTATAACGCTTTGGATTACGAATTTTACCTAAAAAGGATAGTATAATATCTTTATTATGTGCATAAAAATCAAATTTTTCGCCACTATTATTACAAGACACATGCACGCTCTGGATTATAATCATACAAACTAACCAAAATTTTTTATCCAATTGAATTCTCCATCTCTAATTCTATTAAACGATTAATTTCAATAGCATATTCCATAGGAAGTTTTTGTACAAAACAATCAATAAATCCATTGATAATCAACGCTTGAGCTTGTTGCTCTGTCAAACCTCTACTCATCAAATAATAAATTTGTTCTTCGTCTACACTGCTTACTGATGCTTCATGTCCAATATCAATATTTTGAGATGCACTTTCAATTTTAGGATATGTATCAGACCGAGAATGTTGATCCAACATCAAAGCATCACATTGCACACGTGCAACAATATTACTCAAATGTGGTGCTACTTTCAACAAGCCCCGATACGTTGATCGGCCACCATCTTTACTAATCGATTTAGCAATAATGTGCGATGTCGTATCATCTGCTAGATGAATAATCTTGCCACCAGAATCTTGATGTTGACCTCTTCCTGCAACAGCAATTGAAACAATCTGTCCCTTGCTCTGTTTGCCTTTAAGCACAATGCAAGGATATTTCATCGTCACTTTACTACCAAAATTTCCATCTATCCATTCAACGACAGCGTTTTCATGAGCAATTGCACGCTTAGTCACCAAATTATATACATTATTGGACCAATTCTGAATTGTTGTATACCGAACATGAGCCCCTGGCAACGCAATAATTTCAACCACAGCACTATGAAGCGAACTTGTTCTATAGACCGGCGCACTACACCCTTCTACATAATGAATAAAACTACCTGGCTCTGCTATAATAAGTGTGCGTTCAAACTGTCCCATACTTTCAGAATTAATACGAAAATATGCCTGTAGAGGCAAATCTATACGAACCCCTGCAGGAACATACACAAAACTACCGCCACTCCATACAGCACTATTTAATGCTGCAAATTTATTATCATGAGATGGTATCACTGATCCAAAATATTTTTTAAAGAGTTCGGGATATTCTTGCAAACCTGTTTCAGTATCTAAAAATACAACCCCTTTTTTAGCCCAACGTTCTTTAAGTCTTTTGTAAATAACTTCAGATTCAAACTGAGCACTCACACCTGCAAGCATTGTGCGCTCTGCCTGAGGAACACCTAAACGATCAAATGTATTTTTAATATCAACAGGAACGGTATCCCAACTACGCTGTGCTTCCATAACTGGTTTTACATAAAAATGAATGTCATCTGCTGACAACTCCGATAAATCAGCTCCCCATGTTGGCATAGGTTTTTGCATAAAAATATCAAGAGCCTTAAGACGATAGTCCGTCATCCATGCTGGTTCGTTTTTTTGCTGTGAAATTGCAATCACAATATCTCGATTAAGACCTTTTTGCATATTGCCCGTACCCTGATTGATCAATAGCATCAAACATTTCACGATTACCTGATGCCACAATAGACCCTTGCATCATCACATGAACATGGTCTGGATTTAAATATTGCACAATATGACGATAATGCGTAATACAAATCAATGTTGAATCAGGATGCTGTTGTCGATACCACAACAATCCTTGCGCAAGCTGTTTTAAACCATCTATATCAACACCTGAATCAAGCTCATCAAGAATGACAAGCTTAGGTTGCAAAATAAACATTTGCAACAGTTCAAAACGTTTTTTTTCACCGCCAGAAAAACCGACATTAACATATCGATTCAATATTTGATCAGAAAAACCAACAATCTGTAACAATGGTTGCACCTGCTGCATCACAAACTCTAACGATACCGTCTTACCTTCACGCAGCCCATACAGTTCCTTGATAAAATGAAGAACCTGTAACCCTTGTATTTCAACAGGATGCTGCAATGCAAGAAAAATACCTTGTGTAGCTCTTTTAAAAACAGACATGTGTGTTATGTCTTGATCATGCCACATAATAGAACCGTGTCGAACTTCATACGAAGGATGACCCATGATGGTATGAGCTAAAGAACTTTTACCAGATCCATTAGGACCCATAACGATATGAACCAATCCTGATTGAAATGTAACAGAACAATCATGTATAACAACATGATCTTGTACAGCAACCGATAGTTGAGAAATATGCAACATACAAAATTTTCGTGATTTTTAATATACTTATAAGTCCTACCAGTATACTACAAATATGCTTAATAACCAATTATACAAGCATATCTCCCATGTCCATATTTCTCAAAATCACCTGTAAATATTAAAAATAATCTACGATATCTGCATCTTCTTGGTCGTCTTCTTCCACATCTGTTTCTTGTTCATGGATATCAGCAGTTGCCACATCTTCGTCATAATATTGTTCAATTGCATCAACGATATCACGCTGAATACCAACCTGAACATTAACACTATATGGTACATAATTGCCAAATACTTCCAGCGTTTCATCATCTTCTGGATTACTTACAACAACTGTCATAATATCATCTTCTACATCAAGCGGAATAATGCACTGATTGATTAAAAAATCTTTTGGAAAGAGCAATAATATTTGATGATTAAAGAAATGCCCCCGTACATCATATGCTGGTATACCATAGACAATCTGTAGCGCTTTTAACAACGTATCTTGATTAACAATGCCTTCATCAAGCAAAAATTCATCAATTCTACCCTTAGCTCGTCCCTTAAATTCTGTCACTAACGACTCAGATTCTGGTTCTGACATAATTTTTAACTTTACTAACGCTTGAGCTAAACGCTCAACAAATGTCTGTGTTTTTGACATATGATTACCCTAATTTAAAACCTACTATAATTGAAACTACCGCTAAAGAACAATCTATCCAATGCATAGAGACTTGATTTTTCATTTCTAAAATCAAATCATCCAAGCTATGAACATGTTCCATATGTAATGCTATTTTGATATTTGCATTTTGAATTACTACTAAATCAAAATAATTAAGAATTGAAAGTATTAAGATAATACCAAGCAACCAACTAACAATCAATGTTCCGTATCGTCTAAAAAAAATTCCAAATAAAAATCCAAGTCCGACGATAGACACATATCGAATGACATCACGTGAACTAATATTAATATATTGTAAACTTTGATCAACATGTTGTTGTACAACCTGATACAACGAAAGCGCCTGTTTCTGAGAATCCATATACATCCTTTTGTTTTATTGTAGTGTTGCAACCATAGATATGATCTATAGTCAGTACAAAGCCTATCAAAATAAAAAAGGCTTCCCAAAAGGAAGCCTTTTTGTATTTATGTACAAAAATAATTATCCAACTAAGCTTTTTAATGCTTTGCCAGGTCTGAATTTTGGAACATTTTTTGAAGGAATTTGCATTTTTTTACCAGTTGCAGGGTTTACACCAACACGGCTTTTGCGTTTCATAACAACAAAAGTACCAAAACCAGTCAAAGAAACATCTTTGTTTTGTTTCAATGCATTACCAACACAAGTGATAAAAGCTTCTAAAGCATTTTTGCAAGCCGCACGAGGAAGTTTGCTCACCTTAGCCATTGCTTCAATTAATTCTGCTTTATTCATACCTTTTCCTTTTAATTTTATACTACTCAAGCAAAAACACATACAAAGGCTACTCTAATCTCGCGTAATGATTTGTCAAGTTTGTTTATATCAAAAATTGTTTTCCTCCATAAACCAATGCCACCTGATAGATTTTTTATTTTGAAAATGTAGAATGCATACACTTTTGAATTTTTTTAAACAAAAGGCTCATACGCAATGAACAAACTATTGGTATTATTCTTAGGTTTATTTGGACTATTTCATGAAAGTAAAACTATCCATCGATACGATTTAGATATTTTTATTTCATATTTAATACAACACCTCGATCAACATTCAACTGTAACAGAAGGTTTTACAAAAAATACCCAAATTCTTGGCCCTGATGGTTATGTTACAATTCAAAAAATCACTCCCAACACCCAGCTAAAATCTATTGATAGTAACCTTCAAGTCATTATACAGCAAGAACAATCGCATGTATCACATGTATACACTATAACTTTAAGCAACGGTCATGTCATTTCAGCCGCACCATCACAACAATTATTTGAACAACGTTCATATTCTTTCAAAAAAGCTTCAAAATTATGCACAGGTGATCAGCTTAGTAACCACACCATAATCAATGTAACAAAGCAGCATGGATATTTTACGATATACAAAATCACAACAAGTGATCACATGTTTTTACTTAATGGTGATCTCATAGTACATAACGCTAATGTTGCAGATATTGCTGGACTTACAATTCAAATCGGTTCATGTTGCTTAACCCATCCTGTTGTTGCAGCAATCAGTCGCAGCATATCACTCATAAAATATGCATGGTATCTTCACAATCTCTATACAGATATGCAACAACGAGCGACAAACATACAACAAATTATGCAAGATCAAGAAATAATTCTTGCAACACGAGAATATTTTCAAACAAAACATCAACAATTAACTGATTTACTCAGGCAATACACACAACTACAACAAGCAGTCATCGCTTTATGCAATCAATCAGCTATTAATACCGCTCTCTTGATGTTTCCTGCAACAACAAACCAAACAACTGTACAACTCATACCTCTGATAGCAGTAGAACTGTCATACAACCCTGCACAGCGACAACAACTGTTGGAAATACGCCAAAAAACACTTATTGAATTAGAACAAAAAATAACATCAATACAAATTGCTGTAATGTTACAGCTTCAAGATCAATATGATCGATTAAATGCACGACTCATAGAATTCGCACCGTTACTGCAAAATACAAAAAATATGAGCATTCAACAAGTACCATACCATGATCGATTTCGCGCAAGCCAAATAATGCATAATATGCTTTATAGGTATATAGCAGCCAAAGAATCTTTAGATAGCATCGTCGCATCTTGCAACACCTTAAGCTTGCTCTGCCAATTTTATCAGCACCCCCAAAATGCTATCATTTTAAAACAAAGCACAAACTTACTTGATGTTTGCTCAGAAATCACACAAAAAATTACCGAAATCAACCAATACAAGCCAAATACTTATAGTTATCTACAACAAATGATTGATGCAACGCAGCATCAAGCTCTACGCTCTGGACTTGTCTTGCAACAAGATATTAACAACATAGTTTTACGGTTACAAAATGATCGCCAAAAAAAGAATCAACAAGAAAACAATAATGCGCTTGCAAAAAAATCAACCATTCAATTCCCTACACCACCCGATGACCCTGATGAAGAGGATTATAATAAAAAACAATTTAATATAGATGATTACCAACATGAAAAAAATGAAATATGCGAAAACATGAATGATATAGTACACATGTTTCGAGATAAATCAGGTAAGCTTAAGGATAACACAGAAACACGTCAACAAATTGTAAATTTAGTACGCGACAAGCGGAATTGCTACGGACAAGATCGACATGGAGTTGTTTGGTATGCAAAAAGAGAATCTGACGGCACTCAATTATGGGCAGAAGTAAATCCCACAACTTATCGTGTACGTAATTGTGGAATTAACTCAACTGACAACATTCGCACCTGGAATCCTCTTACTGGATTTAAACAACTCCCTAAAAAATAAAGGACCTACTATGGCAACAAAGGGAAAATTAGATAATAATCCTGAAGTTATAGAAAAAATATTAGAAATAGCAAAAAATAAAAATAATTGTTATGGCATAAATCAATATAATTATATCGCTTATATAACGTTTGAACTTGATGACAAATTAACCCCTTGTCAATGGTGGGTGCTAACGTATATGCCAACCCATCAAATTAGAAATTGCGGAATCAATATTTCAAATAAAGAATTTCGATCTTGGCAACCAAATAACGGTATACAAAAAATTTATTCTACATCATCATACAATCATAAAACACTTTCTACTCTTTCTTGGTATCAAAACTTCAATGCTACCCGAACGTATATGAATGAGTATTTCTTATCTACACAAGATAAAGATATTGGCTTACTCCTAACAGATTTAATGCTATCAACCCACCACACTGATTGGAAAGTTAATTTACAAACATGGGATCCTCCTGCTTGGCAAGATTGGATGGCTGGTGTCAACAAAACATTACAAGATTTTAACATTGATAGCCAAGATCCATTAACATTGTTATACAGCCCAGAAATGGCATTTTGGTGCATGAAAAATTATTTAAATATTTTTTATGAAGAAATTACATTTGAAGGTGTTCGAAACATTTTACAAATTATTAATAGCGTAGATATCGGTAATAAACAGGATAAATCATGGCTATTTTGGCTTGATTGTATGCAAGCAGCCATAGAACAAGAACCAAATATTATAGGATAAAAAAAACCCTTACTTTGAAAATTCATTCAAAATAAGGGTTAATTTATTGGTACCGAGAGCCGGACTCGAACCGGCACAGGCGTAAGCCCGAAGGATTTTAAGTCCTTTGCGTCTACCATTTCGCCACCTCGGCACATACTTTTTCTTGGAGGCGACACCCGGAATCGAACCGGGGATGAGGGATTTGCAGTCCCCTGCCTTACCGCTTGGCTATGTCGCCATTAATTTCAAATTATTGTTGCTCTTGTTGTAACTCTTGAGCCAACTGCTCTGCTGTAACAACCGGTACATCTTCAGATTCATCACCCATAGGCTGATCATCTTCTTGTAGATACTGCAACTCAGCTTTACCTTCAATTGGTAACTGTTTTTGATACCATTCAACAATTCCACCTGGAAGCAATCGAACATTTTCAAAGCCTGAATTCAACATAACCTTTACTGCAAAAGGAGCCGCTGTGCAAGCATAATTAGAACAATACACAACATATTTATTTTGTTTGGGTAGTGTTTTAACCGTTTCTTCAAATTGTTCAAATGGTATATTGATAGAACCTTTAATATGACAGTCGTCATAGTAAGAAGCATCAAGCACATTTATCACTACAAGTTTTGGCACTTCTGTTGCAACTTCTGATTTTTTCCAGAAATTAAAACATCCTGCAAGCATTGTAACGCCAAACATTATCAAAGAACACCCAAGCAAACTTGAATGCTTAGTTGTTAATATATCATATTTTTTGGAAATCATACAACCTCTTTTTGCATTAATATACAAATATTTATTTCAAAACTTGAAAGAAGCGTGACCATCTCACTCTTTGCCAGAAGCTGACAGGATGTTTGATCAGGTCAATAATCCACCAAGATTCATCGCTATCAACAGACCAAATTCTAAACAAAATACGTCCATGGAACAATACTTTTGATGTATCTAAAGGACCCCATTCACGTGAATCAGAGCTACCTTGTCTATTATCACCCATCAACCAATATTCTGTTGACCCCAAGTGAACATCAAAAATATCTTTTTCGCCCATAGCACCACGAGCAGGCGTATTTGGATACAGAATCGAACGATCACCAAAATACATTTTTGCACGTGCAATTTCCCCTGCTGTCATATCATAAAATGGCTGATAATTTAATGGTTTTTCAGGATCATATGATCGATAGTTAATATCACCATTTTTATATCGTGCAATAATAGGCCATTTGTTAAGATACGGCTCATCTAATCTTTCACCGTTAATATAAATCACTGGTTTACCGTCTTCAATTTTTCCTTCAAGATGGTCCCCTGGTACACCTATAACACGCTTGGTTAAATTAACTACATCCCAACCAGCGTATTGTTGATATACATTAACGAATTTGTTGGTTGAATATTTATAATTTGGATCATTAAAAGAAATAATTTCGCCACGTTTTGGCTTTGAAAAATAAGGTGTTACTTTATCAGCAAAAAATCGTTCCCCCACAAGCATAGTTGTTTCCATTGAACAGGTTGGAACTTGATACAATCCAAACACAAATGTTTTGATTAAAAAAACAACGGGAATAATAACAATTAATGACTCAAACAAATCTGCAAAATAACCTTTATTTGGCCGTTTGTACCAACGAATCAATCTATGAATAAAAGTATCTTTCATCGCATCACCTTATACACTACATGATAAAAAATAATATTCGTAGTAGTGTACTGCATAACAATGCAAAAGTCAGCCAATTTTAAGAAAGTCCATAATGAACTACATACCAATTATATACTCGTTGTCCCATAGTATTTTGCATTGCCGGCATAGTACATTGTTGACCTGCTGCATGCAATTGTATGTACTGTATCATGTCTAAGACAGACTGATTATATGTATTATTCATATTCAATGCATATTTCGAGCTATATGACGTTTGCAATTTTTGTGGAAACTTAGATACATTCATCAAAAGCATTTTCCAATCTATTGCGACTTTTTTATGAAAGTTACGATATGGATGTTTTTTTAAAAATAAATCTATATCAACCAAGCGTCCATTTTTATCGCAGCATTTTTTATACATTTTTTTTGCAGCTTTTTTACTATACCTTTCATAAGGACCAGGTAAAATCATCTGTGGCAAATGAATACACGCACATATTTTTTCAACTTCATTATCACTCATGCTCATTTCAATTAGCAATTCCATCATTTTAATCTGCTGTTCAATCACAACTAAAAATGGGTACTGTACCATCATCTCTTCATACGTCATAGAACTTAAATGTTGCGTAAATTCTTTTTTTTCTTTGATAATGTAACCAAAATTATACAGCATCGTATATGCTGCCAAAGCCATTTGCACAACTGATGCACTCACGCTCGTAGCAATAGAGCTACGGGCAGCAACACACGTACAGACAAAGTCAGAAACACTCTGTGTTCCTACAAGAGCATGATCATATTTTTGTAATAATTCTGGATACTGAGCGTTTGATACATGTTCTTGCAAAACACGAACAAATTTTTGAGTGTTTTCACGCAATATATAATATTGTTGTAATCGCTCAAAATGAGCGTGTGACAATGTAGAAAACATTATCACAAGATATCCATATGGATACCTAATCAACATGACCTAACTCCCCCTAACCCTCAACATTCATTATTGCTACCCTACAAAGAGCTTTTGATAAGTTACAATAGTTTATGAAAATAAAAACGCTAAAGGATTAACGCGACGGCCATCTTGATGAATTTCAAAGTGTAAATGAGAAGCATCGCGACCTGATTTTCTAACAAGTCCTGTATCCCCCACAGAACCTATGACTTGTCCTTGTTGCACCGTTTGACCTACATGTACACCAATACGATGTAAGTGAGCATATCGAGTTTTGTATCTATTATTATGTTCAATCATGATGCAATTTCCAAAACCAGAATGCGACTGAGCCAAAACTACTTTTCCTGAAGCTGCTGCCTTTACAGGTGTCCCTTTAATAGCAGCCATATCAATTGCATGATGAAACTCTACTTGACCATTTGGTCGTTTACGAGGTCCAAACAAAGAACTTAACCAAAAACATTCTATATCTACAGGCCAAGAAAAAACAAAATCCCGCGCTGGTGCGTAACGCATCGATGAACGATGTACTTGCGCTATAGCCCGACGAGATTTTGTTCTTTTTTTTCTTTTAACCGTAGATTGTATCTTTGGCCTTAAATCAGTTTTTATTGCTTTTAAAACATGCTCTTCATCATCACTGATTAATTCAAATTGTACTTTAGGTTCTACATTTGTGGCCGAAACAGAAAATGAAGATTGACCTTGTTCATTTAATTTTTTTTTTTCTACGTCTGTATCTTGATCTTCTTCTTCATCTGATAACATTGAAGCATTCAAGCTTCTTTTAAGCATTTCAACATGCTGATAATACGCTTCTTTAACTTGAGCCAGCTCTAAAGCTTCTCTTTTAAAGTAATGGTATTGCATACACAATACCAAAGCTATGCCGAGCGTTATAGCCAGCACAGCACCATATAAAAACACAAAAACAGTTTTTTGATTATCCATACTATTTTATATTTTTTGTACGTTCTTATGTTCCAACCAACCAGATGTCGTATCTGTTGTTACTTTATACATATTTTCTGTCTGTTCTAAAATACGCACAACCGTTCCTAAGCCAACCTTGCTGACTATATGAAAAGTTTGTTCTGGTCCAGCATACACGAATGTGTCTGATTTAACAACTATTGCTTTGTGTTGAAAGACCCATTTATGCCCATACCATATCATACCCATGATAGCTAAAACCATCATGATACATACTGTCTTTTTACGCTGCGATGCAGCCAATTCATGCCAACGCCAATAGTGCAACATAAACTTTAACAAAAACAACAGACATAGCATTATAATGATATAAACCAACCATATCGGAATACAGGTTACCAAGATCATGAGCCAGTCATACCAAACTGGCAAGTCAGGCAAATTTAATTTTTTATAAACCTGATGTTCTGCTGCCAGCAAAGCCTTAACACGTTGTATGCTAAACCCAGCATCTTTATATGATCGTTTCCAATATAACAGTGCATGAGGGTACTGTTGTAGATTAAAACAACTATTTCCCATATTTTGCCACACAACAGAATCTTTATGTGTTAAAGAACTATACAAATCTAAAGCTTCTTGCCAATGACCTTCGATAAAACTTTGTTGTGCTTTTCTAAAAATAATGGGATCACTACTCGTATGAATAAGAGTCGAACATAATGTTGCCAGAGCTATGATCGTGTATAAAAACATATATTTTGCCTTGCTTATAAAACAGTTCGCATAGTACAGTACCAAAAGTTTATGATTCTGTCATCTGAAAAATTGACAAAAAAACCATTTGAAGATACTTTTGAACCAAGTCATGTTACAAAAAAACAGGAAGAAGTGTATGACAAAAAAAATATCAGTTCTTTTCATTGGGACACTCCTAAGCCTAGGTGCTTGGACAAGTATTCAAATGATTGCAATCAATACTAAGGGTAAAACTATGTCTATCGCTCCTGGAAGCACTCTTCCATTATCTGATTTTCAAAAAAATGATCAAACTGGCATCATGTATAAAATTACACAACCAGGATCAGGGCCTCAAGCAACTATTGGCAAACCAGCAACCGTTCATTACACCGGCTGGATTTTGCTTAATCCAGATAAAGTAGGACCTACTTTTGATAGCAGCCACAAACGCAATCAACCATTTAGTTTTATGGTTGGCGCTGGCCAAGTAATTAAAGGATGGGATTTGATGGTTGCAGCAATGCATGTAGGTGAAAAACGAATAGTTGTTTTACCACCAGCTATGGCTTATGGATCACGTGGCGCAGGCGGTGTAATTGCACCAAACTCAACGCTTATTTTTGAAATTGAATTATTAAAAGTATCGTAAAGAGTATTTGAGTCGTAGTAATGAAGCTTTAATTTTTTACGATTTACGGCGTCCATAAACACATGGGATCAGATTAAACCCATTATAAAACCTAAAATTGGTGTCTGTAATATGACACTCAATGATACATGGTTTTTGAGTACACAACTTCAAAGCATGTATTTTGGAGCAAGGTACAATTGGCTTCAAACCAGTAAGGTTATTCTTGCGTGAGGCATTGTCTGCCATATCTAAAACAAACGGCAAATGATACATAAAGGATCTTAACAGGTCCAAGTGACCTAAGCCTCTATGGTTAATATTAACTTTTATCTGAGTGCAATTTTGTTGGGTCACATGAAAAAACCTATCAGGAAAATACCGTTTGTTTTTATACTTATACCAATCTACAACCTGCAAAAGATCTCTGCTTGAGGCTATCGTGTATATATTATTAATAGCCGGATGCTGTATAAAAGGCTCAGTAATTTTTTGAACTGGACAGGCTATCAATAAAAGCTCTAAATAGATCTGCTCGCCTGCAAAAAATGGTAAATGACGCACCATGTTTAAGGCAACATTACCACCATGAGAAAAAGTCATAATTCTCAACTTTGGGCAATATCCATATTTTTCCCTGTATGCTTTAACCAAAGCTTGTAGCTCTTGGTATAAACATAACCCTTCTTGCTCACGAACCTTAAACGATAGCTTTCCAGACCAGCCAAATGTATAAAAATGTTCCCGATCAAATCTACCACCAGACTTATTATGCAGCATTTCCACATCTTGCCAAAATAAAGCATTTTTTGGCAATTCAGATATATGATGAATCCCTGGTTGACCATATATAACATGTTTACAAAATTTATTTAACAGTTTAAGACCTGTCGACGTTTGGGTACCATGAACATACACAGTAATCCATTCAGGCGCATTATTGAACGCCAAAACATCTGAAAAAATAGGGTTGAATAAACCTACAAACAATAAAAAAAGAATATATTTGAATTTTATAACCATAAAAAGCCTCCACCCATTACAAACAGTGTAACAGATGAGGCTTAAAAAACAACTCGTACCTAAACAATTACTTTAACATTACAACGTTCGCCAATCGGGCTTTTTTTGAAATGTAAGCAACTTATTATGATTAAATTCCTGTATGGTTATACCATATTTTTCCAGATATAATCGAGCTGTTGGACCATAGTGACATACTCTATTTTGTAAGCCTAACAAGGCTACTACCTGACGAACTGACTGCTCATCGCCACCTTCGATCTCTATGAAAGGTTCGATCCATGGCCACCTATCAAGCATGATACAACAATCGTTGAACTTCCATGTCTGACGATAATTTTCAACATATTGATTTTGTAAGTATCCCAAATTTTGAACAAAATCCACAGCAGTATCAAAATCTGAAACCTTTAGTTCAACTTCTCGCACAGAATCAATAGACTGCAAACCATTAAAGCTCTTTAAAGACAACGTTACATTGCCATGTCCTTCGTCACGTACTCGCAATGTCTTGCAGAACCCTGAACTATCACGTGAAACCTCAAAAACATACCGTCTCATAAGCGTCTCTAGTTGAACACGCAAAGCACCAAGACTCTGTAATCGTTCCACAACTTCATGATGATCAACAATAATTTTAAGCTCAAATTCTATATTCATAGATACTCCTTTTCAAAAAAAGCTGAAATCATCTATAAAAAACACAAAAAAATTCCCCAGTCGTTAAACTGGGGAATTTTAAATCTGGCACGACTTACTTTCCCGGGCCGTTACCAGCCAAGTATCATTAGCGCTTTGGACTTCACTTCCGTATTCGAAATGGGAACGGGTATTACCCCAAAGCTATATGCACCAGAAAATTTCTAAATTTTTTTCTTGTAATCCATGGAACTTTAAAATTCCAAAGAAATGTTTGTAATTTACCTTTATTCAGATCTACAACGAAGCGTTATAGCAAATTCACTTGTTATTATTTTACTAATTTCAAGAAAAAATGACTAAAACATTCGACTTATTAGTACTGGTTAGCTCAATACATTACTGTACTTACACATCCAGCCTATCAACCTCATAGTCTACAAGGAGTCTTAATGTGAATCTTACGACCCACGGGGTATCTTATCTTGAGACGAGTTTCCCACTTAGATGCTTTCAGCGGTTATCTCTTATAAACTTGGCTACCCAGCGTTGCTCTTGGGGAACAACTGGAACACCAGAGGTTTACTCATCCCGGTCCTCTCGTACTAAGGACAAGCTCTCTCAAATACCCTACGCCTACAGCGGATAAGGACCGACCTGTCTTACGACGGTCTGAACCCAGATCACGTACCGCTTTAATTGGCGAACAGCCAAACCCTTGGGACCTTCTTCAGCCCCAGGATGCGA
>JAGOTL010000037.1 GCA_018061805.1 Candidatus Babeliales bacterium | reverse complement strand
CTTTTTACCAGAGCGTGAAAAATACTTGAGAAACAAAGAAGAATTACTTGCAAGCATCGCTGCGGCACTTGGTGGTCGAGCAGCTGAAGAGTTGGTATTTAATGAAATTTCAACAGGTGCATCAAGTGACTTTAAAGCAGCAACAGACATTGCTCGTTCAATGGTTTGTTACTACGGTATGTCTGATGTTTTAGGTAAGCGTGTGTACATTGATAGCTACGATACTAAAGGTGGCTATTCAGAAAAAACATACGAAATAATTGATTCAGAAATTACACGTATTTTAAATGAACAGTATGATATTGCGATGCAGTTGTTAAAAACTCATCGTGATAAATTGGATACATTGTCATTGGCTTTGCTGGACAAAGAAACATTGTATGCAGCTGAAATTTATGAGTTGCTTGGCATCGAATCTCGTGCTGATCATCGCTTAATTAAATAATCGGTTTAAAATTGAAAGGGTCTGTGAAAACAGGCCCTTTTTTTAATATCAAATTTTTCATATTTAAAAGGGTGTCGTATGAAATATGTCAAACAGATCACTGAAATAATCAAGCAGGCAGGTGTTGTGGCTCGGTCGTATGATCATCGCATGGTTGCGGTGCATCGTAAAAGTGACGGTAGTTTTTACACAGATGCTGATGTTGCAGTGCAGGAATTTTTGATTCAAAAGTTGGTTGCTTTGGTCCCTGGGTCTGGTGTGATAGCTGAAGAATTATCATGCAATAATCCACAGCCTTACACCTGGGTGATCGATCCTATTGATGGTACGAAAAATTTTATCAAAGGGTTGCCGTATTGGGGCATCACGATAGCTTTAATGCATCATGATCAGGTGATTGTAGCGGCTACGCACATGCCTGTGATGGGTGATTTGGTCTATGCGCAGTTAGGTCAAGGATGTTGGTACAACGACGTTATGATTTCAAAAGGCACTGGTAGTTGGCATAGGCAAAACGTTGGCGTTTTAATGACTGTAGCGGGCAGTGTGCCTACGTTTCAGGATCGTAAAACGCAGGTAAGTAAAGCGATACAGCAGATGACTGGTTCTGTGGTTTCAAAGCGTCAAGGTGGTGCTGTTGCAGTTGATTTGGCCTATGTTGCTGCAGGAGCTTTGGATGTAGCAGTACTCGGTCACATGAACTGGTGGGATGTGGCGGCAGGTACACTTTTAGTGGCAGAAGCTGGAGGTATGGTGGTGCAACAAGATTTAACTATGGTGAAACCTGATTTTGTTTGGATGGTGGCTGGTAATCGCACTATTGCCGAAAAAATAGCTTCTATGATAGCATAAAGTTATGATCTATCTGTTTTTTTGCAGAGGAAATATTTGATAAAGATTTAAAAATCAGGTAAGCTAAAAAGTGATTTGGATGATCAAAAAACTAGATATTTAAGCAAAAAGTAGAGTCTAAAAGACTCACAATTAATCGAAATAAAAAGGTTATCATGTCACGAATTTGTTCTATCTGTGATAAACGTCCGCAAGTTGGAAATCTTGTTAGCCATGCGAACAACAAAACAAAACGTTGGGTATATCCAAATACTCATAAAGTACGCTTTATCAAGCTGAATGAAACACACAAAAAACGTGTTCCTGTGCATTATGATGCAGTTTGTACGAAGTGTGTTAAAGCGGGTAAAATACAAAAAGTTTTCTAAGGTTTAAAAGGTTAAAAGTTCTATGGCAAATATAAAATCAGCAAAAAAACAAGCGATACAATCTCAAAAGCGTCACGCTATCAATCTTGCGCGTAAAACAGGCGTTAAAACAGCTATGAAAAAAGTTGTGACAGCTTTGCAAGATGGTCAATCAGCACAAGACGTACAACAACTTTTCAACGAAGCTCAAGCAAAATGTGCTCGTGCGAAAAACAAAGGTTTGTACCATCGTAATACATCAGCGCGCAAAATTAGCCGCTTAGCATTAAAAATTAAAAATCATTTTGCACAAGATGCTCAACCTGCTCAAGTTGCTCCAAAAAAAGCAAAAAAAGCATAATAATTGCAACGTGATGAATTTATAGTCTACGTATAAAAAAGATAGGCTGCTTAAGAAAACCTTAAGCAGCCTATCTTTTTTTTGTGGTATTAAAGATATTGCAATAGTTGTATAACTATGTTTAATCTGATATAAAATCTTGTAAATTTGAAATGAGATAGTTAAAGTGTCGTTTAGGTTGTATTAAAAAATAAGGAGAATTTTTATGACACATGTGAAGCGTTTATTTCTTTTTGCTCTGGTTCTGGGAGCAAGTCATGTCGAAATCAGGTCATCGCAACTTGTTTTAATGGATCAATTAGCAAGTGAATATAAACAATTACGTCAGCAGGTGAAAGGCCTCAAAGATAAAAACAGTATCTTAGGTGGTTTTATTGTTGCAGGAAATTTAGATGGTGTTTCAGAACGCAATCTTCAAGAAGGTATAAGCAGAATGCAACGAGTGGTTGCTGAGAATGGTGTTGTAACAACCAGTGAGCCAGCTGAGCCGTTGATGGATCCAGGTTTATCTTTATCGGCTAAAGAAAGAGCAGAAAGAGCTGCTTCAGAAGCATTAGGTGAAGGTGAAAAATCTGTAACACCTGAGTTTGAATCCGCAGAATTAGAATATCGATTATCAATACAAAAAATGCAAGATATTATGAACAGTGCAGGTGTAGTATGTAGTCATGGCGATAAATCTGTGATTATAAGCGTTGAGCAAGCGGGTAACGCTGTGTCTAAGACATTTGTGGACTTAGTTGATGTAGCTGGTGGTCCTAGCGCTCAAAAGAATGTAAAAACCAATGAGTTTGAAATTTTAGTACAGCTCATACAAAATTTTTCTGACTTGCTGGAAGAGGGCTCTGAAAAAAAGGAAGCTGACCAAAAAGCTATCAATAGTTTTAAAAATTGTTTTAGTGATGACTTAAATAGTGCAGAAGCAATGTCGTTCATGCAAAATATATTATCTATAGAATTAGGTATGGCTAAAAAGTGTTTTCATGCTATTCCTGATGTACGCAGTAAACAAATATTTGTAAAGATTGATACGTTATTGCGTTCAATAGAAAACCTTTCAGCTAATTTAAGTGATTGGGATCGTGCTAAAACTGCTTTAGATGTTATTTCTAAGCGCTTTGTTGAAGGTAAGCAAGAAAGTGTGGCGTTTGTAAATTCTTTGGATATAGAACCGTCATTGGCTCAATTAATAGAACAATTAATTGCATTAACATTTAAAGTGCAAGCTTTGCGAAGCTGTTTAGATTTACAGTATAAAATTAAAGATGCAAATTTTTATAAAAACAATATAGAACATCAAAAATACTTTGAGACTTTTTTGCAAAGAAAAAGTTTGTCGTTGCATGATACCTTAAATTCATGGCTTTTAAAAATCTTACATAGTAATAACATTATACGAGTAACAGCAGATGATGTGCGTATGATATTTGATAAACTAGAGACACTTGGTACCAAAGATCAAGAAGAAGAGGCTAAGATGCTGTTTGGAGATAAAATTAGTTCATTATCTTTTCCAAGTTATTTACAAGGTTATTTACAAGGTTTATTGTTGATTAACCCTGCTGCTGTAGAATCACTCGATGAATCTGAAGTTGCTAAATTATTACGGTTGTTACAAAAAGTTGATGCGCAGATGCCAACAGCGGTGTTATAGATTTTAAATATAGTTGACCAATATAAAAACCCCTACTAAACAGTTGGGGTTTTTATGTAAAAAATTACAATAAAGGATGTGTATGAAAATAAACATGAAACAAATAGTGTTTTTTTTAGGGATACTTTTAATACAGCAATGTAGCACTGTTCAAGCTTCTGATAACGATAAAAAGTTATTAATCTTTCAGCAAATTAAGCAATTACAAGAATTGTTGCAAGATTTGCGTGACAGTGATTATTTAAAAAATCAGTCAGTAATAATGACTGATGTAAATAATGCCTTATCGCAAACGCCTACTCCAGATATATCATCGTATCAGGTTGGTCAGCTAGATAGATTTAAAAATATAAAAAAGATTGCTTTGGAAAAAGTTTTGTCTTTTTTAAAAGAGAGTGATTCAACGGGTAATGTTTTTATGATAATTAGAATTCAAAATGTTTTGAATGCATTAAACAGCGATCCTGCAGAATCTCTCCCAGAACCAAGCAAATCATCAGCACCAAGCAGAAAGTTTAAGCATTCAGCAGAGGAGGGTGTTTCTATTTTGGAGAATTCATTAAAAGGGGTATTGCGTCAATTGCCTGTAGCATCAGCACCATCATTCGGACCAGAAAAAGAAAATGCTGTCGTAATAGTTCATACAGCACAAGAAGTTGAAGAACTGTTTACTCAAGCTATGCAAGAAACGCAAGAAATGTTTGAAAAACAGTTGCTTGACTATGTTACACAACAAGCTGAAGTTGAATTGGCTATGTTGCAACAAGAGCATGAACAATTACTTGCAGGGTTCAAGCAACAAGAACTACAAGCTGCGCAACAGTTACAACAGTCTGCAGCGACTATATTACAGCAACAAATGCGTAGAGAAGTTGGAGATGATATTAAAAAATCGGTTGAGTTAATGGAACAAAAAATATCTGAGGAGCAACGATCAACAGATGCTCTTATGAAAGCTGTAGAGCTAACTCAGCCAGTGGTTTTAGAAAATGCAAATAAAGCAAATCTTGAAAAGGCACAGAAATCTATTGCAGAAATACAATCAGAAGTTGATAGTGTTCGTGGGAAAAAAATAGTCAGAGCAGCTTCAAATGCAATTGAAGCGACACAAGCTCAACTAAAAAAATTGGAAACAGAAGCTCGTAAAGCAAAAATACCTGTTAATTCTGGTAATGCTACGGTATATGCACTGCAAGAAAAATTGCTTGAAGATTTACAAAAAGCTTTAGCGAAAAATTCTGCAAAATTGGTACAAATTTTAAAGGATTTAGAAGTGTCGCGTGTAACATCTGAAACAGTTAAACAAGTTTTTGATCAGTTAAAAGGAATGATTCATGGCTTTGAATCACAGCATAATCAATTTTATATTCAAGGTTATTTACAAGGATTGTTGCTTGCTCATAGCGTTAAACCTGTATCGTATGTTACACAATTGGATGCAAAAGAAGTCGAAAAGCTTTTGATGTTATTAAACAGAGTGCAGACGCAACTTGTGAGAGCAAGAGCGTAATATTTTTATTGATTGTTGTTCAAGTAAAGCCCTTGCTTTTGCAGGGGCTTTTTTGTAAGGTTGGGGAAACAATTGTGATAGATTTGATGTATGATACTGTATGATCAGCATGATTGTTGCGTCGTTGTTTGTGTAAAAAATTAAAAAAGGATGCAGATTATGAGCGATAAAAAAA